>JAPDPT010000006.1 GCA_034506315.1 candidate division KSB1 bacterium
GGAGCCCGGACGGCCGGTGGATCGCCTTCGCCAGCGACCGAGGGGACTATGTGCACCCTGATCTCGTACCGTCGTCTTTTGACATTGCCGATCATCAGTTTCAGAACTACGACATCTACTTGATCTCCTCCAAAGGCGATTCCCTCGTGCGGCTTACGACAGGGCGCTACGTGGAGCGTTCCCCCGTCTTCAGCCCCGATGGACAAAAGATTGCCTTCACAAGTGACCGATCCGGCATCAGCAATATCTATCTGAAGGACCTGGCGACGGGTCAGGAATGGGCGATCACTAACGTGCTTACCTCGGCCTTTCAGCCTTCCTGGGCGGGGGACGGTAGCCGCCTGGTCTTCACCAGCTTCTACAACGGAGGCTACGATCTCTACCTCCTCAAGAATCCCAATCAGATCAAACCCATCGACGTTCCCCTGACGGTGTTCCGAAAGCAGGTTGAGGAACAGGAACAACGGCAGCTGGCCCGGGAGGAAGAGAAGAGAAGGGCTGAGGATCGTTACTGGCAGCGTCGGCGTCAGGAGCTGTTCCGGCACTACGTCTTCGACGAGGACTTCAAGAAAGGCATCGTGCGCTTGCCGGAGGAGGCGAGGGCGCAGGTCTTCTTGGATTCGACACAGTTCAAGCTGCCCAGCGGGGAGTATAAGGTCCACGAATACAAAGTGACCTTTTCCCCCGACTACGTGTACGGAGAAGCGATGTACAGCCAGTACTTCGGGGTCCTGGGCGAAGGCTTGATCCTCTTGTCGGACGTCTTGGGCAATCATCGCATTTCCCTCTACACAAACCTGTTCTACGACTACCGGAACTCCAACTACGAGGTTGCCTATCTGTACCTGCCTCGAAGGGTTGATCTCGGGGTGGGCGGATTCCATTACGCGTACTTTTTCCTTGATCGCTGGGGTAGCCTGATTCGGGATCGCAACTACGGGCTGAATTTGTACGGCAGCTACCCCCTCAACCGCTTCGAAAGAGCAGATCTCGGCCTCACCTATTTCGCGGTGGACCGGGAATATCTGTACGAGCTTGTTGCCCTGCCCAAGATCAAAAGACGGACCTGGATGGGAGGGCTGACCCTCGTGCGGGATACGAGCATATGGGGCTATACGGGGCCGGTTGCGGGGACCCGGGCGGCCGTCGGGGTAACGGTCAGCCCCGGATTGGGAGCGGGACAATTGCGATTCTTCACCCTGAGGGAGGACTACCGCCGCTACATTCGGGTGGGTCAGAACTATACCGTGGGCATGCGACTGGCAGGGGGACTGAGCGAGGGGGCCAACCCCCAGCGCTTTTTCCTCGGCGGCGTGGACAATTGGATCAACTACAGCTTTCGCGGCAACCTCCGGGTGGAGGATCCGGACGACATCTACTTCAGTACCTTCGAGACCCCCTTGCGCGGGGCGCGGTACTACGAGCGCGAAGGCACCCGCTTCGTCCTCGCCAATCTCGAATTCCGTTTCCCCTTGATCCGCTACCTTGTATTAGGCTGGCCCCTGCCCATCGGCCTCCAGGACGTGCGGGGGGCCATTTTCACGGACATCGGGACCGCCTGGTCAAAGAATGAACCGTTTCGCATATTCAGAGCCCAGCCTGAACTGGGTTGGGTGCAACTCCAGGACGTCGTGATGGGGTACGGCTGGGGGATTCGCCTCAATATGGGGGCGTTTGTGTTCATGTTGGACATTGCCTGGCCAACGGACCTGGCTCGGTCCGGGTCAGCACGCTACTACTTCTCCCTTGGTGCCGAATGGTGAGGCGTCCTCTGGGAGGCAACATGCGTGGACCGGTTGCGTTTCTGTGTCTCTGGCTCACCAGCCACCTTATACCCGCTCCGCTCTTGGCCCAGAGTTTCGAAGAAATCGCGGAGGACTTTTTCGGGGGGCCGCTTCTGGAGTACGACGCCTTTACCTTTTTTGACGAATCGAAGGAGAAAGCTCGCGTAGACGTCCACTTCGTTTTCGTTTACGACATTCTCCAGTTCGTGCGCATCGATGGCGATAGCTACCGGGCCCGCTACGAGGTCTCAGCGCTCCTCAAGAGGAAGCCGGTGGAGGGTCTGGCTGACCTGGTAAGTTATGCTCAGGGTACGGTCACCGTCACCACCTACCCTGAGACCAACTCCCGAACGCAGAAGGTTACAGGGAAACTCTCTTTCTGGACCGAGCCGGGTACCTACACACTCGAATTGCGCCTCACGGATCTGGAGTCGGGCAAGACGTTGACGCGCACGAAAAAGGTGGCCGTCTGGGATTTTTGCAGCCCCGGTGTGCACCTCTCGGACGTCGTCTTTGCCGATAGCGCGGGATGTCGGACCCAACGAGTCGATGATCTGCGTCCGCTTCTGGACGCGCGGTTCTCGAAGCCCGAGTCTGGTTTCGTGGCGATCGTCCAGGTTGTGCCCGTGCCCGAGAGTGACTCGGTATCCGTCGCCTGGGCTGTCGCAAGCCGAGACGGGCGCGTGCTGAGGGACGAGACGTTCCGGGCGGCGGGAAGGCGGCTCCTTTGCCTTCCCCTCCACAACGTGGTTTCTAGGCCCGGGCGCTATGAGTTGCGTATCCAGGCCCGTGTACGAAGTTACAAGGCCGAGATGAGGAAGACGTTCTCCATTGCGTGGGGGGAGGCGTTCGTGGATACCTCCAGCCTCGACGTCATCTTGGGCGCGATGTCCTACATAGCCCGGCCCGAGGACGTGGACAAAATGAAATCGTCCTCGCGGTCCCTCCAAGCGCTGCTCCTGGAGGACTTCTGGAAGCAGCGCGATCCTACTCCCAGCACCCCCGAAAATGAGCTGCGCGAGGAGTTTTTCCGTCGCCTGGACTTCGCGAACCGGTTCTTCTCCGTGCCCGAGCTCGGTGTCGACGGGTGGCAGACCGATCGTGGCCGCATCTACATCGTGTACGGCCACCCAACCCACGTGGAGAAAGAGCCGGCGCAGATGCAGGAAGCTTCCTACGAGGTGTGGTATTACTCCCACCTGCGGAAGCGCTTCGTGTTTGTGGACGCTGCGGGCGACGGTCTGTATCGATTGAAGCAGGCCGACTGACGGAGGGTCAATACAGGCTTTGACGGCGCGTCGGTGAAGGAGGGCGGCATCGCACTAAGTGCTGAAAGTTGCGCTTGCGGAGATCAGAAGGGTTTCATAAATTGGGCGCAGAATTCGACGGAGAAGGTGCGAGTCCATGGCAAAGCAGCGAGCTTTGAGCGTCCGTCCCTACCTACCCCTCCGTGGGCCTAGGCCCGCACGGGCCTGATTCCCTCAATCTGTCCACCCAGTTGGTCATTCTCCCCAGTTGCAACGCTTTCACGACTGAGCAAGGTAGGCAGAATGCAAGGTTTTGCGACACAGGAAGAATTCTTTTTTCCGCAAGAGGCTGTCGGCAATGGGGTGAGCTGGGCGGAAGGCGGTTTGCTCTTGCCTTCCGGCTTCCGGGCGGCCGCCGGCGAGGCCGGGATCCGTGGGAGTCGGCTTGACTGTGCCCTTCTGGTTTCGGACCAGGCGGCGAGTTCGGCAGGTGTGTTCACGAAAAACTGTGTGCAGGCGGCCCCTGTGCTCCTGTGCAGGAAGCGGGTGGGCAAGAACCCGTTTCGAGCCCTTCTGGTCAACAGCGGAGTTGCCAATGCCTGTACCGGCGCGGAAGGTTTGGCTGCGGCGGAGAGAGTGACCGCCGGCCTCGCGTCGTTGCTCGGGTGCAGGCCCGAGCAAGTGTTGATGGCCTCTACGGGGGTCATCGGAGAGCCGCTGCCGGTGGAAAAGATTGAGGCGATCCTGCCGAAGCTGTGCACGGGGTTGAGCCGGCTCGCGGGCCCCGCGTTCTCCAGAGCCATTCTGACCACCGACACGCGCCCGAAGGAAGCGGCTGTCCGGGTGGCGCTGGCTGAAGGCTCGGTAGCCATCGGCGGGGTAGCCAAGGGAGCGGGGATGATCCACCCCTGCCTGGCCACGATGCTGGCATTCCTCACCACCGATGCGGTCGTGCCGGCAGAAGAGCTTCAGGGGATGCTCGAAGAAGCGGTCGAGCCAACGTTCAACGCCATCACCGTGGATGGGGATACGAGCACCAACGACACCGTACTCTTGGTGGCTAGTGGCGCGAGCCGAGTGAAGATCCGGCAGGACTCGGACAGGGAGCGCCTCGTGCGGGGCTTGAAGGCCGTTTGCCTTTCCCTGGCGCGGCAGATTGTGGCTGACGGCGAAGGCGCCACCAAGCCCGTAGTGGTTCGAGTTCTCGGAGCCAGGGGCGAGCAGCAAGCGCGGCAGGTCGCGAAGTGTATCGCCAACTCGCTTCTGGTCAAGACGGCGATCGCCGGGCGAGATGCCAATTGGGGAAGAATCCTGGCCGCTGCCGGAGCGAGCGGGGTGTCGTTCGATGTGGACAAGGTCTCGCTCCAGATAGACGGGATCCCCGTTTTCGAGGATGGGCGGCCCACGCGCCTTTCGACCGAGGACGAGGGGAGGATTTTCCGTCGACCCGTTGTGGAGATCGAGCTTCACCTGGGTCAGGGCGACGGGCAGACGATTGTGTACACCTGCGACCTCACGGAAGAGTACGTCCGCATCAATGCACACTACAGAAGCTGAGGGGTGGAGATTGGCCGCAATAGACGAAATCCGAGTGGCCATCGCCGGCGTGACGGGGTACACGGGGGCAGAGCTTGTCCGGTACCTTTCCCGGCATGCCTCGGTGAAGATCGTCGGGGCTTCCTCGGAGAGCCTGGCCGGAGAGACGCTTGGCTCCTTGCATCCCAGTCTTTACGGGCCGGCCTCGGAGCTGCAGCTGGTTGGCCTGGAAAGGCTGCTCGAGACGGAGGCCGATGTCTTTTTCCTGTGTCTTCCCCACGGACAAGCTGCGGCGGTGGCTGGACAGCTCGCCGAGCGGGGGAAAAAGGTGATCGATCTGAGCGCGGATTTCCGTTTGCCGAACGCTAACCTCTATCGCCAGTGGTACGGGGTGGAGCACCCTTGTCCGCAGCGGCTGGCCGAGGCGGCCTACGGTTTGAGCGAGCTTTATCGTGAGCAGATCCGCCAGGCAAGGGTCGTCGCCAACCCGGGCTGCTACCCGACGGCCGCGCTCCTGGCTCTTTCCCCGCTACTGCGGGAAGGTCTCGTCAGCACAAAGGGAATTGTCATCGATGCCAAGAGCGGCCTCTCCGGTGCGGGGAAGACCCCAAAACCCCACCTCCACTTCGTGGAGGCCAATGAAAGTGTGAGCCCCTACAATGCAGGGCGTACGCATCGCCACGTGCCGGAGATCGACTGGTACCTTACGGAGGCCGCGGGGGAAAAGGTAGAAGTGTTATTTACCCCCCATCTTGTACCGATGGATCGCGGAATTCTGGAGACCATCTACGTCCGTTTACGGGAAGGGGTTGAGGCGCAGGATCTTCTCGACTGCTGGCGGGAAGCCTATCGCGGCGAGGCCTTCGTTCGCGTGCTTCCAAAGTCCTTGCCGTGCACCAAACGGGTAGCCTGGACCAACGTCTGCGAGCTGGGCATCGGATGGGTTGGAGACGGAATCGGGGTGCTGGTTGCGGCCATCGACAATCTCGGGAAGGGGGCCAGCGGTCAGGCCGTCCAGAATCTGAACATCCTGTTCGGCTTGGACGAACGGGAAGGGTTGGGGTAAGAAGATGCGCGCCGTCTTGAAAGTCAGCGGAAAACTGATCGAGAACCCGGATCTCCTCGCCGAGCTGGGTCAGGCGCTGAGGGATTTCCGGCAAGAAAAGGTGGTAATTGTCCACGGCGGTGGCCCGGCGATCACCGACTTGCTCCAGAGACTGGGAATCCAGGCCCGCTTCCACGCCGGACAGCGTGTGACCGACGAGGCTACCCTTGAGGTGGCCGAGATGGTTCTGTCCGGAAAGATGAACAAGACGATCGTTGCAGCGCTGAGCAGACAAGGGGTACAGGCCATCGGCCTGAGTGGGCGCGACGCTGAGCTTTTGGCGGCAAGGCCGCTCTCGGGGGAGAACGGAAAGCTGGGCCTGGTCGGGGAGATTGAGCGTGTCCGGACAGACCTCCTCGAGTCGCTGTGTCGGTTGGGGCTGATACCGGTTATTTCGCCGATCTCGGCAGGTCCAGACGGATGCGCCCTGAACGTCAACGCAGATTGGGCCGCATCCCGCATTGCCACGGACTGGAAGGCGGACTCCCTTCTTTATTTTGGGGACACACCTGGCGTGCTGGCCGATGGGAGAACCCTCCCGGAGCTGAACGGAGAGGCGATCGCCTCCCTGATCCGGGAGGGTGAGGCAGATCGGGGCATGATTCCGAAGCTTGAATCAGCCCATTTCGCCGCTCGGGCAGGTGTACGCCAGGTGCAGATCCTGCAGTGGGACGGAGTGGATACCCTCAAACGAGCGCTACGGGAGGGGGGGAATCTCGGCACTTTGGTTCGTTCTTAGGCTGGAGGGACAATGGCTCATCCACTGATTCGAGCGGCGGAAGAGGCCCTTGTAGGCACGTACGCGCGGCCGGACATTCTGTTCACTCGAGGTGAGGGCAGCTACCTTTATGATTGGGATGGCCGCCGATACCTGGATTTCGTCACCGGGATTGCGGTGAATGCGCTGGGGCATTGTCATCCACGGGTCGTGGAGGCCATTCAGCGGCAATCCCAGCAACTGATCCATCTCTCAAACCTCTACCACAGCGCCCCGCAGGCTGAACTGGCCAAGCGGCTTGTCGAACTGTCGTTTGCGGAGCGCGTCTTCTTTTGCAACAGCGGAGCCGAAGCGGTAGAGGGCGCTCTGAAATTCGCCCGCAAATGGGCGAAGCAGAAGCACAACGGCCGCAAGTTCGAGATCGTGGCCTTTGAGAACAGCTTTCACGGCCGGACATTCGCCGCTCTCACCGTGACCGGGAGGCGCAAGTACCGCAAGGGCTTTGCCCCGATGCTGCCGGGCGTTCGGCACGCCCGATTCAACGACCTCGACAGCGCGGCCCGTCAGATCCGCGAGGAGACCGCTGCCGTCATCGTCGAACCGGTCCAGGGCGAGGGTGGAATCCATCCGGCTCGGCCGGATTTCCTTGAGGGACTGCGCGAGCTTTGCGACAGGGTGGGCGCGGTCCTGATCTTCGATGAGATTCAATGCGGGATGGGCCGGACGGGGACCTTGTTCGCGTACGAGCAATTGGGCGTCGTACCGGACATCATGGTTCTGGCGAAACCATTGGGTGGGGGATTGCCCCTCGGCGCCGTTCTGGTCAAGGAACAGGTTGCATCGGCCATCGGGGTGGGAGATCATGGGTCCACGTTTGGCGGGAACCCGGTAGCTTGTGCAGCGGGGCTTGCCGTTCTGGATACGATCAGCGAACCTGGCTTTTTGGAAGGCGTGCGCAGGAAGGGCAACCTCCTGCGCGAGGGCCTGGTGGAGCTTGCACGCTCGAGGCCGGAGGCAAAGGAAGTGCGAGGCCTGGGGCTCATGCTGGGTCTTGAGCTCCGCGTGGAGGTTAAACCGCTCGTGGCGAAATGTCGGGAGCGGGGATTGCTCCTTTGCTCAGCGGGCGAGCGGGTATTGCGATTCCTGCCTCCCTTGACGGTGACGGAGCAGGAGATCGCGCACGCCCTGGAAATTGTCGGATCGTGCCTACGGAACTGAGAGCTGCCTTCGTGCGGACGAAATGGCTCGGGTAGCCCCGGAGTCCGGACTCCGGGAAGAGAATGATCGAGGAGTGCGAATGGAGAGAACCATGAAATGGGCAGAGGCTGTTGTGGAGGATGAGGCCGAGGTCGTCACGGACCGACAACAGGCAAAGGTCCTGAGCGTTCGGAAGGCACGGATCGCCGATGCGGCGCAGATCGTCACGCTGATCAACGATTACGCGCGGCGCGGCATGATGTTGCCCCGCTCCTATGGGGAGGTGCTGGAGAACATCCGGGATTTCCTCGTCCTCACCGATGGGGAGCGAGTGCTGGGCTGCGCCGCTCTTCACGTTATTTGGGATGATGTGGCGGAGATCCGCTCCCTCGCCGTCGCCGATGAGGTCAGCGGGCGCGGATACGGCCGCCTCCTGGTGGAGAAGCTGCTGGAAGAAGCCCGCGAGCTGGGGCTACCCCAGGTTTTCACCCTCACCTATCAAGAGGGATTCTTTGCCAAGCTCGGCTTCCAGGTGGTGGACAAGAAGACGCTCCCCCACAAGTTCTGGAAGGACTGCTTCAAGTGCGTGAAATTCGCCACCTGCGACGAAATCGCCATGATCCGCGATCTATAGGAAGGCGGATGGAAGCCGGGCCGCAGGCCTTAGGCCTTGCCATGAGCGCATCTCACAGAATGCGGATGAGATCATTAATGACCGCCAGAATCATGATCGCGATTAGGAGCGCCATCCCAATCTGCTGGACGATGACCCGCACCTTGTTAGAGACGGGGCGACGGCTCACGCCCTCGATGAGCAAAAGCACCAGGTGGCCGCCGTCAAGGGCAGGTACGGGCAGCAGGTTGATCCATCCCAAGTTGAGGCTAATGAAGCCCAGGAAGGCGAGGAAACTCGAGAAGCCGCGCCGGGCGCTCTCGCCGGCCATCTGGGCGATGCGCACGGGCCCCCCTAACCCCTCGCGCCACGAGACCTGGCCCGTCGCCATCAGCGCCAGGGAGCGTCCGAGGAGCTTGCTCAGATACCAACAGTAGCTTGCGCCGCTGGCAAGGGCACGAAGGGGACCCACACGCTCGGTGCGCATCTGGGGGGCAATGCCAATTAGGCCAATCCCCTGCACAGCATCCTTTACAGGCGTCACGGAGACAGTATCGATATTCCCGTTCCTCTGACGGATGATGGTCAGAGGCTTCCCCGCGGAGGCGTGGATCACCCGCGTGAGCTGCTCCCAGGAGCTTATCCTCTGCCCATCAATCTCCACAATGTGATCGCCGGGCTGGAAGCCGGCTTTCTCGGCCGGCATCCCCGGCTGCACCTCACCCACCACAGGGCCTACAGGCACACCGACTCCCGCCCAATAAGCCAGAAGCCCGAAGACAACGATGGCGAGGAGAAGGTTCATCAGGGGGCCGGAGAAGATGGCCAGGAAGCGCGCCCACAGCGGCTTGGACATGAATTCCCACGGCTCCCCTTTGATGCTGTCCGTGTCGAGGCTCTCGTCGATCATCCCGGCCATCTTCACGTAGCCGCCGAACGGAATGGCGGAGATGCAGTAATCCGTGTCCCCGATCTTCTTCCCGATCAGGCGAGGCGGAAAGCCCAGGGAGAAGCGCTCCACGCGAATGCCAACCGCTTTGGCCGCAAGAAAATGGCCGAATTCGTGCACGAAAATCAGCACGCCAAGAACAATGATGAACGATACGATCGTAACGGGCATGTTCTTCCCTCGTGCTCGTCTCTGCTAAAACTTGCGGATCATCTGTTCGGCTTGCTGGCGGGCCCACCGGTCCACCTCCAGGAGCTCGGACAGCTCCGCTCCCGAGGACTGCTTGTGCGCGGCCAGGGTCCCCTCGATAATCTCGGGGATACGCCCAAAAGGAATCCGGCCCTCCAGGAACGCGTGCACCGCCACTTCATTGGCGGCATTCAGTACCGCTGGACTCGTTCCGCCCGCTCGGGCCGATTGGTAGGCGAGGGCCAGGGCGGGGAAACGCTGAAAATCCGGTGGCTCGAAGTCGAGGTGCCCCACGGCGAAGAAATCGACTCTCGGAAAATCCGACTCCAGCCGCTCCGGGTAGCTGAGGGCGTACTGGATGGGGATCCGCATGTCGGGCATTCCCAGTTGCGCCTTGACGGAGCCGTCGACGAACTCCACCATGGAATGGACGATGGACTGGGGGTGGATGACGACCTCGATCTGGTCCACCGGAAGTCCGAAAAGCCAGTGCGCCTCGATGACCTCGAGGCCTTTATTCATCAGTGTGGCACTGTCAACGGTAATTTTGGGCCCCATGACCCAGTTGGGATGCGCCAGAGCCTCTTCCACGGTAGCCTTGGCTATCCTCTCTCGGGGCCACGTACGGAACGGGCCTCCTGAGCCGGTCAGGAGCAGTCGGCGAATGCCCTGCGGCTCCTCCCCCTGTAGGCATTGAAAGATTGCGCTGTGCTCGGAGTCGATGGGCACGATGGCTGCGCCCGTTGCGCGCGCTGTAGAAGTGATCAATCCGCCCCCGACGACCAGGCTTTCCTTATTGGCGAGCGCTACGCTTCGCCCCATCCGCACGGCGTAGTAGGTTGGGGGAAGCCCAACGGCTCCCACCAGCCCGTTCACCACGAGGTCGGCTTCCGGCCAGGTGGCCAGCTCCGTGAGGCTCTCCGGCCCCGATAGGACGGCGATCCCGAGCTCCGAGAAGCGATGCCCCGCTGCTTCCGCTGCTGTTCGGTCCGCGATGGCCACGACCTCGGGGCGAAATTCCCCTGCTGCGGCAAGCAGCGCCTCCACCCGACTGCGTGTAGCCAGCCCCACGACCTGAAATCGCTCCGGGTGTCGCCTCACTACGTCGAGGCAGTTCTGGCCGATGGAGCCAGTAGCCCCCAGCAGGATGAGCCGTTTGGGTCGCCGATCGTGAGCCAACGGATCACCGAAAGCCGAAAGTGATTCCGGCATTGAATCCGGAGAACTTTGCCGCAGCGTACTCCAGGTTCGCCACCAGGAAACGGATAGGTCGAAGCGCTACACCTAAGGCGCCCACGAAACCCAGCCGATCGTAGCTGTGAGTCCAGCCCTGGGCATATTCACCGTGCCCGGTGCGCGGAATCTCCACGGGGAGACGGCACCAGTCGGGACCGAGGGTCCCGTAGAAGCTGACGGGTCCGGAACCCAGGCTGGCGGCCAAGCGCAGGCTTACGACCGCGGCATCGCCGATCTCGAACGCCGGCGGTACCGCCAAGCAATGATAAGTTGCCGCTACACTCAGGTGGGGAGACCAGGGTTCCTGAAGCACTCCGATCTTCAGTCCTCCGCCGAGGATCCAAACGGTTCCCCTGGCCGGGCGATGTCCCATGGTCAATGGCGTCCCTCGGACCAGGATCTCCAGACGGCCGGGAAGGCCAATGCTGGCGTGGAGGAGCGGGAACCAGAAGAATTCCTCGTCCCGCAAAGGACCGGCTGAGACCTCGCTGTACCGGGCAGGGACGAAGACGGAGATGACCCGCATCCCCACCTGCAGGTCACCTGTACGTTGAACTTCAGCACTGTGAATCAGTCCTGCCCCCAGAATTGTCCCCAGGTAGTCTGCCAGGTCTTCTGCCTTCTTCTCAATCTCGTGGGGTCTGTAAATGGAGAAGCGGAAATCCTGCCCACGCGCGCAAGCCGTCCCTGCGAGCAGGATCAGGGCGAGCAGCCTGCTCTTCCGCATTCACCCTACCTCCGCCAACCTTGAAGAGATGCTCGGCGGCCTCAGCGGCCTGAACTTCCGATGGGACCAGCTCGTCTGGCTGGAGTTCGATCTGGAGTTCTTCCGAGAAGGCCCTCGTTACGACCTCGGCCACATCCGGAAAGCTAAGGGGTCTGCCCGTTTCTTCCCGGAGGGAGGTGGTCCGCTGGCTGAGGATCGCTCGAAGGCGCTGGCGTTCCTCTGGTTCCTTGCGGAGAAGGTCCGCCAGAAGGAGGTGTTCCGGACCGATGAGAAGGGAGCCGTGCTGGAGCACAGCGCAGGGGTAGCGCCTCTGGGCGCTCCCCAGGATCTTGCGACCGTTGACCTTGAGCTCGTGACGAGCGGAGGCCGCAAAGCACGCGGCGCCCGCCAGGGATCGTGAAGGGGGCCGTTCGCGGCGCTCAGGACCTGCCGGCTGCACAGCGATGCCGAAAAGCCTCAGCGCGCGGAGGAAACATCGGCTCAGCAGAAAGTAGATATCCTCCGGCCTCCGCGAAAAATACGGACTGCCGGCAGGCAAAACCACGGAGTAGGTCAATTCGTTGGCGTGAAGGACAGCCCTCCCGCCCGTGGGGCGTCGTACGACATCCACTCCGAAATCCCGTGTGCGGTCGAGGTCGACCTCGGTGGCGTTCTGATGGTAGCCGAGGCTCACGGCGGGCGGGGACCAGTCGTAGAGGCGCAGCACCGGAGGGCTGTGTTCCTGTGACTGGGCCGCCAGGATGTGGTCGATGGCCATGTTGTGCGACCCGCGGAGGTTGCGGGTCACGAGCAAGCGCCAGCGTTCCCTGGCCATCCCTCAGCCCCCGATGATCCCGCGCTCGCTGCTCTCAATGAAATCGATGATGGCGCGGATGTCGTCGGTGACCTCCATCTCTTCGGGGATTCGGCGCAGGGCCTGGCGGACATTCAAGCCCGAGCGGTAGATCAGACGGTAGGCTCGTGCGATCGCCGCGATGCGCTCGGCCGAGAAGCCGCGTCGCCGCAGTCCCACCAGATTCGGGCCGTAGTAGCGAAGCGGTTCCCCGGCGGCCAGGATAAAGGGCGGAACATCCTTGACGATGCGATAGCCCCCGCCTACGAAGGCGTATTGTCCAATGCGTGTGAACTGGTGGGCGGGAGTCCATCCCCCGATGCCGGCGTCGTGATCGACGAGGACGTGTCCTCCGAGCTGGACGCCGTTGGCGAGGACGGAACGGTCCCCCACCACGCAGTCGTGGGCCACGTGAGCGTAGGCCATCAGGAGGCAGTCGCTGCCAATAACGGTTTTTCCACTCTGTTTGGTCCCGCGATTCAGAGTGCAGAACTCCCGCACAACGGTGCGATCTCCGATCTCTAAGGTCGTCTCTTCGCCTTCGAACTTGAGATCCTGGGGGATGGTGCCTACGACGGCGCTGAAGTGGATCTGGCACTGGCGTCCCACTCGAGAGCCCCTTGCGATTAAGGCGTGCGCCGCCACTTTGGTCCCGTCCCCAATAACCACGTCCTCTTCGATGATCGCATAGGGTCCGACTTCGACCCCTTCACCAAGCTCCACCGAGGGATGGACGATAGCCGTTGGATGAATGCGCTGCTCCGCCAAGCCTGCTCCCGTCAGTTGTTCACGTCCGAACCTGTCCGGTGATTGGCGCGCCGTACCGATCTCTGCGCCCTGTGCACCAAGCCGTCCCTATCAGTTAGAATTCCGCTCGACGATGGCTGCCATTAGCTCCGCTTCGCACACCAGCTCGCCATCCACGAACGCCTTGCCCGCCATCTTGCAGATGGGACGTCGGTACTTGATCATCTCCACCTGGAACCAAAGCTGGTCGCCCGGCACAACCGGCTTGCGGAAGCGGACGTTGTCGATCCCGGTGAAGTACACAAGCTTTCCCTCGGGGCTCTCCTCCGCGTTGAGAAGGAGGATGCCCCCCACCTGGGCCATCGCCTCAATGATCAGAACGCCCGGCATAATGGGATGGCCCGGGAAGTGTCCGGTGAAGAAGGGCTCGTTGATGGTCACGTTCTTATACCCCACCACCCGTTCTTGCGGGACGAGATCCACAATGCGATCCACCAGCAGGAAGGGGAAGCGATGGGGCAGGATCTTCTGGATGGCCTCGGCGTCGAAGACGATCCCCGCCTTGGTCTTGGGGACGGCATATTTGGCTTTGAGCTGCCGCTTTTCATATTCCTTGCGCAGGATCTTCGCCAGCTCCACATTGGCTGCATGTCCGGAGCGGGCAGCGAGGATATGGCCTCGAATGGGCACGCCTACCAGGGCGAGATCGCCAATGAGGTCTAAGGTCTTGTGACGCACGGGCTCATTCTTGAAGCGCAGCTCCTTGCCGTTCAGGATCCCGTTGCTTCCGAGCTTGACCGACTCGCTGATGCCAAACATCTTGCGCAGTCGCTCGAGCTCTTCGGGGGTCACCTCGCGATCGATGATCACGATCGCATTGTCCAGATTGCCCCCGCGCACAAGCCCCTGCTCCCAGAGCTCCTCCACCTCGTGCAGGAAGCAGAAGGTGCGTGCCGGCGCAAACTCGGTCACAAACTCATCGGCCAGGGAGTACAGCGAAGTGTACTGGGTGCCGAGGGCCGGGTTCTGATAGTCGACCATGAAGGTGATCCGGAACTGATCCGAAGGCGTGACCACAATGTCCACGCGCTTTTTCTCGTCATGGTACGTAATGGTGCGATCGATCACCAGGATGTCCTTGGGCTCGTTCTGCTGCACGATCCCGGCTTCTTGGAGCTTCTCCACGAAGGGGAGGGCGCTGCCGTCCCCCACTGGGGGTTCGTTCCCCTCGATCTCGACGAGCACGTTATCGATCTCCATTCCGTAAATGGCCGCCAGAAGGTGCTCTACGGTGTGGATGACGACGCCGTCCTTCCCCAGAGTGGTCCCCCGGGAGATGTCGACCACGTTATCGATAATGGCCGGAATTTCGGGGCTGGAATCAAGGTCGACGCGGCGGAACCGGATTCCATGGTTGGGCGGGGCGGGTTTGAACGTCACCGTGGTCCGGTTTCCTGTGTGCAATCCAATCCCGGATAAGCTGACCTCTTTGGCGATGGTCTGTTGGTGCAAGAACATCTCTCGTTCCCCTCCGACCTCAGGTTCTAAGGATCAAGCCGAATCGTTGGAACGCTTTGCTTCTTCTTTCCTCTGAGATTGCAGTTCTTCGACGGCTCTCTCGAGCTCGCGCACGCGCTTGAGGAGCTCGGGCAGGCGGCGAAGGGCGGCCTCCTGACGCCAGGCCTCCTCTGCGGGTCGGGCAGGGTACCCGAAGACCCGGCAGCCGGGCGGGATGTCCTTCGTGACCCCGGACTGGGCGGAGATTTGCGCGCCATCGCCGATGGTCATGTGACCAGCGAAACCTGCCTGACCCCCCACCATCACGTTGCGGCCGACAATGGTGCTGCCCGCAAACCCCGCCTGGGCCGCGATGACCGTGTTCTCCCCGATGACGACGTTGTGACCGACCTGGATGAGGTTGTCCATCTTCACGCCGCGCTCGATGCGCGTCTCGCCCAGCGTGGCGCGATCGATGCAGCAATTGGCGCCGATTTCCACATCGTCGCCGATTACGACCGTTCCCGCCTGTGGGATCTTGTGATACCGATCGCCCTCACGGGCAAAACCGAATCCGTCCGCGCCTATGACGGTCCCAGCGTGAACGATCACCCGGTTTCCGATGCGCACGCGCTCGCGAACCACGACGTGAGGGTACAGGACACAGTCGTCCCCGATCTGCACGTCCTCCCCAATGTAACAGCCCGGGTAGATCTGCGTCCGGTGGCCGATGCGAGCTCCTTTCTCGATGACCACATACGGCGCAATGGCTACATCGTGCCCGAGCTCGGCCGACTCGTGCACAATGGCCGTCGCGTGGATCCCTGGCTCAAGCTTGGTTGCCTCCGGATAGAAGAGGCGTACAGCTTGCTGGAAGGCCAGGTAGGGGTTCGCCACCCGCAGGAGGGGCACCCGGCTTTCCCCCTGGAAGTCCCGGGAGACGATCAGAGCGCTCGCCCGCGTGGTGCGGGCGTATTTATTGTACTTGGGGTTCGCGATGAACGAAAGCTGTCCCTCCTCGGCGGTCTCAATCGGAGCGACCCCGCGGATCAGAACCTCGCCCTCCCCTTCGAGTTCTGCCTGCAGGCGGACGGCAAGCTCGGCGGTGGTCAACTCCATCCCGGCACACTCCCTCATCGTGAGCTCTTGCCGGAGGTAGTGACGCCCTTATTGAGTTCCGCAAGCACCTCGTCGGTAAGGTCCGGCTGGTCCTCGGCCTTGTAGAGGACCGCGTTGGAGGCGATGTCGAAGATGTAGGCGAATCCGCCCTGTTTTCCGATCTTTGCGATGGCGTCGCGGATTTTCTGGAACACCGGTTCGAAGAGTTCAGCCTGCTTCTGATACACCTCGCCCTGGGCCCCGAACTTCTGGTTGTCGTATTCCATCAGGCGCGTGTAAAGCTGCTGCATTTCCTGCTCTCGCTCGCGCTTTCGCTCCTCACTCAAGAGCAGGCTCTGCTTCTGATACTGCTCCTGCATGTCCTGGAGCTGCCTCTGCATTTGCTGGCGTTCCTGTTGCCACTGGGCGATGATGTCGTCCAGCTTCTTCTGGGCATCCTGCGCCTCTTTGAACTCCGCTAAGATGCGCTGAGAGTCCACGTACCCGAGCTTTACAGCCTGGGCTTGGGCCCTGGGACCCTGTCCCATCAGCCCGGCCGCCACGAACATCAGGACCGTCGAAGCGACGCGCGTTGTTCTCACGGCAACCTCCTGATTTGGTGTTAAGATCTACGTCGCACTGCCGAACGTTTCAGACTCCCGTGCGGACTCCAGAACGGCTTCGGCCTGCGGCTCAGAAGGCCCGGCCGAACACGAACTGGGGCTTCCACCCGCTCCTTACCCCCGTCACCGGGTCGACATCAAAGCCATAACCGTAGTCGAAGCCGATGACTCCGATCATGGGCATGAACATGCGGGCCCCAATGCCCACGGAGCGCCGCAGGCGGTAGGGGTCCACGCTTGCGAGGGTCGGCCACGTGTTTCCGGCCTCCGCGAAAGCAAGGGCAAAAATCGTCGGGTTAGGCGCAATGGGTACCCTTAACTCAAAGGTGTACTTCATCATCGCCCGGCCTCCCTCCTGCGCCGAGTAGGTCGCCAGCGGGTCCTCGTAGCCCCGCAGCGGGATGGCCTGGGACATGCCGTTTCCGCCCATGAAGAAATACTCGAGGTATGGGAGCCCACGCCTGCCCAGCGTCTGAATGTAGCCGGCCTGGAAGCTTGAGTAGAATACGAGGTTGAGGAATGAAGGCACGAACCAGTCCGAGCTGAAAATGTACTTTAAGAAGCTGACGTTGCCCCCCAGGGGACCGCCTGCGTACTCGACGGAGAGGGACATCTCCGAGCCGCGAGTGGGGAACTCAGGTCGGTCCAGGCTATTGCGCGACAGAATGTGCGTCACGCTGCTGGTCACCAGAGGCCATTCCTGGGTCACGATTCCGTTGGGATTGAGCTCGATGATGCTCTGGCTGAAATCAGACAGCTCCGTCCGGTCGATGCGATAAATCCAATCCCCCCGGAAATAGATGTCGGGCCACCGGAAGCGGCGCCCCACCCGAACAGAGGCCCCCTGGCTCCGCTGCCGGTACGGCACATAGTAAGGGTCGCGCTTGAGGTCATAGATGCTGAATCCAGCGAGGGTGGGCGTATCGAAGAGCCACGGCTCCGTGAAGGAGATCTGAAAGGACCGGTAGAACCGGCCGAAGTTCCAGTCGAAGCTAAGGCGCTGGCCATTCCCGAAAAGATTATTCATGGAGACGCCGATCATACCGATGATCTTATCCCGCTCGCTGTAGCCGGCGGACATGTTGGCGGTGTCCGTCGACTTCTCCTCGACCTTGATCACCAGGTCCACGTTTTCGTTGTCTACCGTCTTGACTTCCGGCACAACGTTGGAGAAGTAGTTCAGCATGAAGACCTCTCGTTGACTCCGGATCAGCGCGTCGCGGCTAAACACCTCGCCAGGCCGGATCCGGAGCTCGCGGCGAATCACTTTGTCCTTGGTTTTTGTGTTGCCGGCAATATGGATCTTGCGCACGTGGACGGGCTCGCCCTCGTTGATCAGGAAATGTACGTCGACCACATCGGAGTCGGCCGGTGTCTCCCTCGGGGTAATGTTCGCGAAGATGTACCCGGAGTCGTAGTAGAGGCCGCCGATCTTCTCGAAGACCGCCTTGTGCAGCTTTTCGGCGCTGTACACATCGCCCTGCTTGAAACCCAACTGTGCTTCCAGCAGCTGGGTCGGAAAGATCCGGTTTCCTTCCCAGGTGATCTTCCCGAACCGGTACCTACGGCCCTCGTGCACCGTCACGGTGATGAACAGGCCGCTTCGGTCCTCGCTGTACCACAGGGTATCCGACACGATCTCTGCGTCGCGGAACCCCTCGTTACGATAGAACTCAAGGACTTTCTCCAGATCCTCTTCGTACTTCTTGCGGTCGAAATCGGCCCCTCGCCACCACCGATCCTCCTTGGTGCCCTTCATCTGTTTGCGAAGTTTGGCGTCCGAGAAGGTCTGGTTCCCCACGAAATCGATCTTCTTGATCTGGACTTTCCGCCCTTCTTCGATGGTCACCCGCAGGTGTACTGTGGATTCGGTGGCCCGCGCCGTATCCATCCGGACGGTCGCCAGAAGGAACCCCTTATCCCGGTAGAGTTTCTCCAACTTCACCTGGGCCCGCTTCAGGCGGCGAGGACTAACGACCTGCCCGCGGTAGAGATCCAGAGCGTCTTCGACCTCTTTCTTCTTGAGCTTCTTGTTGCCCTCGACCGTGTAGGACTCGAGCCTCGGATACTCCTTAACACGGATGGTTAGATACGCGCCCTCGGACACTTCCCGATCCAGGAGGATCTCGATATCAGAGAATAGATCCATTGCCCACAGCTGGCGGATGGCCTTCTGGATATCGTCGCCGGTGATCGAACGGCCGGGGTAAAGGCCCGAACTGGTGCGGATAATCTCCGCCTCCGTAGTCCGATTCCCCTCGACGCTCACCCCGAGGATTTTCACCGTGCGCCGCTGCGCCCGCACCTGGCCGAAGGGGAGGACCAGGAAAGCCAGAAGCAGGAAAAGCGCGTATCTATTGAGCCGGATCACCTCAGCCATTCCCAAGCCCCTTGTGGATGTGGCAACATCAAATATACCAAATGGCCTCCCAATAGCAAACCGAAAGATTTCCGCAACTTCCGCCTCCTCCAGCTGGGAAGGTGGAGGCCAAAGACAGGCTTTCTGCTGCCTCCGCGTGCCGGTTGCAGGTCAGAAGGGGAACGAGTGGCGCAGCAGAATCTTTTTATCGGTCTTCTGCCACAGTAGCAGGCTATCGTAATCGTAGGCCAGCTCCAGAATCAGATCCGGGCTCAGTCGATACTCCAATCCGATGGTGTGCCGAAGGCCGAGCTTTTGCTGGTGGAGTTCGTAACGGAAGCCGCTCTGGATCTCTCCGGTGTAGGTGAGGAAGACGTCGTTCAGCAGATACTTGCCCATTTCCCAACGCGTGCTGCGCATCAGATACCAGGGTGAGTACGTCTGGTTGGCCAGATTCCACTCGATGAAGTTGCGGGCGATCCGGGAGCGGAGCCTCAGAAGATCGAATCCCAGGGCTCGCTGCAGACTGCGCTCGAAGGGGCGGACGAGCGGCCTGACCAACCAGTTCTCAGCGCTCATCCCCACCATCTCGGCCGCTTTGGCCCTGAGTTTGCGGTCGGAGTAACCGAGCGCGCCGAGGATTTCGGCCTCGCTCTGGCCTGCGCTGGGGTGGTCGCTGGAGAGCTGGAAGCGGACCCGATCCCATCGCGCACGGGTCTGTCGGTCACGCACCCGCTGGTCAAAACGCCTCTCCTCGGTGTAATCCTCCATCAGAAGCGTGAGGTAGAGGGTCGTCGGCATGCCCGTTGTGTCCGTCACCGTGGCGCGGGCCCTCCCCCAGACCACGGGGTAAAGCGAAGCGCGATCGAACTCGGCGCCTGCGCTCTCTAAGCGGAAGTCCATATCCAGATACTCGACGATGCCGTTCCTTGACTCAATACGGCCCGCCAGGCGGAAGGTTCCTTCAGCCAGACAGCCGGTAAGCTTGACCCCCTCACCTCCCTGGTCAATCAGCAGATTGACGTACACATTATCTACGGCGCTCGGGATGGTACGGACGTAGCGGACATTGTGCTCGGGCAGGAGGCGCAGATCCCATTCCGCACGCGAGAGGAAATCCAACACCCAGCTCGTCTTGTTCCCCGTCCCCTCCACAAAGGGATACTGGAAGCGAACGTCGCGCAGTTTCCAGGTGCCCCGGATCCGCGGCCTGCTCCAGGGCCCGGCGACGACGAAAGGTTCCTCGGGCTCCGCTCCCAGGAATTGGTACCAGCCAAAGTCGCTCTTCTCCTGGAGGCCGTACAGGTTCAGGGGCACCCCTCGCGGCCCCGTCTCGAAGGTCAGGATGCCCGCACTGACCCCAAGAGGAGACACGACAAATTCTTCGAGGGGGACTCTGCAGCGAAGATCGCTCGCCCGGGCGTTCGCGATCCGGAACCACTCGCCTCCCATCCTCCCGCTGAGCTCCACCAGGTGCAGAAAGCCATCGGGTTCCAGCCGCAGGTGGCCTCGGGCCTCCGTAACCTTGGGTAGGACGCTCGGGAACTCTGCCCTACCGTTGGTGAAGCTTGCTTCCGCGCCGGAGAGGCGAGGAGAAGACACCGTTCCTCCAACCTGCAGGCGTATTTCCCCCTCGCAACGGGGATTGCGGAGGAAGCCCAGAGCGTCCGCCGCCAGCTGGAGGACGTTGGCCGGCCCGCTGAGTCGCAGCTCCACGGGCGCATCCGCGGACAGAGGTACTTTGCCGTCGCCCTCCAGGCGATAGACGCCCGTCCGTAGAAGGAGCAGCTGCTCGAGGTTCACGTGCGGAGCCGAAGACGATTCGCCTGATGCGTCCGGGGAAAAGGCTACCCGAAGGAGGTCGAAGGGTTCAAAGAAGAAGCGCCCGTGGGAAACAAGAAGTTCACCCGTGAACTCGGGTTGTGCCAAGGAGCCACGCACGCGGGACCAGAAGGACAGAAGACCGTCCGCGATTCCTTTGCGCACCCCGAAGGCAGGAAGGACCCTTGCCAGCCGCAGCGTGTCTGTGCGCAGGCTGGCGTCGACCCACTGTTCCCGGAGATCAACCTGACCGGAAGCAAACAGGATCGGGCGCTCCCCCCATCTCACATCCAGGGAGTCGAGAGCCAGGCTCCCGTCGCGGCCGTGCGCCACGAGTCTGCAATTGTAAGGCCCTTCCCCATGGCTACGGAGATCGAGTCCCTCCGCGCGGAGATTGCAACGACTGTCCTGGTTCGAATCTCGCTCGTACTCCAACGCCGCGTCGAGGAACCCGGAATAGACGCTCGGGTCAAGCCCGAGAAGCGCCTGCAGGGGAGCTTTGCTGCAGGTTACGCGAAGCCGAAGGGTGCCGTCCCGCCGGTCGCGCTCCAGACTGGCCCGGAGCCAGCTTTCGAGCTCCAGCGAGGCGGCCAGAGGGGCTCTGCGCCAGCCCCCCACCTGCAAGCGTAATCCGCCCGCGGAGGTTCGCCCTGAGACCGGCGTGTATTCGATATCGAACTTGCCCTCCCAGCGGCGGCCGGCGGGTTTAAGCTCACCGCGCGTACTTAAGAGGGGTCGCCGGGCGCCCTGTTTCCCCACGCTGATTTGAAGCGTGCCCTGCAGCACACGGCGATTACCGCTGAGCTCGGCGTCCGCACCGATTTTTCCCCTCAGGAACCGCGGCGAAGAGACCAGACCCAGGTACGGCGCTGCCGTTTCGGCTCCGTGAAGAACGAGCCGGAAGTTTTCGATCGACCCTCCGCGCTTGAAGGTAAAGTGCCCCTGTCCCCGCAATGTACCCTGCTCCGAGCGGACCCGAACCGAGGCAGTAGCACCCTGGATGTCGCCTTCCCCAGAGAGCCTGAGCGGGGGAAGGCCGGACCGGTAGACAGCGGCCGTGGCCCGAAGCCGCCCATGGCCGGATGAGCCTTCGTAGGTCACGGTCAGCGTGTCCTGGAGGAGCTTGCCCTTGCCGTCCTGACCGCGGGCGGAGAGGACAAGGCCTGCACAGGCAAGCAGGGGACGCTCCGCAGTCCGGAGGTCGAGCATGGCCCGTGCCCGAAGTGAGCCTCGAGGGAGCAGGGCGGAGAGCCGGTCAATGCGTATCACGCTGTCGACCAGGCTCACGGTGGCCACCAGGTTGCGAAGTGCGTAGCCGGCAACGCGCCCCATCGGCATCCTCATTTCCGCTTCGACCTGCGGGTTATTGTAGTGGCCGCGGAGGGTAGCCGTCAGGAGCGCTCTTCCCGAGGGTTGGAGCCACCCGGCCCCAGATGGGTATGGGAAAAGAAGGCCGAGATCTGCCGACTCGCAAGCGAGCTGGAGTTCGAATCGGGGATTCAACAGGTCGCGCACGATACCCTGGGCACGAAAGGGGCACTCATTGAGTCGGAACGCGGCAGAGTCCAGGAAGAGGTCCCAGTGCTCCACGCGGGCGTGGACGGCGATCGAGTCAAATCGGAAGCTCGAGCCTCTCAGGGCAACGCTGCCCCTTGTGAAGTGGGCCTCGCCCACCAGGTCCAGTCGCCGGGGCAGCCTGGGATCCTCTCGTACGACGAACCTGCCCGCCAGGAGACCGCCTTTCATTTGCAGGAAGGACGGAAGGGGCAACGGAAAGTGCGCCCCGACCTCGTATGGGCGGACGTGGACCTCCAGGCTGTCGAGTCGGCCCCTGGGGACATCGAAGCGGCCCAAAAGCTCGACGCGGATGTCCCGTGCGCCGCGAGGTCGAGCTGCCAGTTGCAGACCCGCCTTCCAGTCCTGCTGGCGGTAAATCCACCCGTCCACCTCATCGAAAAAGCGCCAGAGACCGCCCGCGGAATCCGCGTAGGAGATCTGCCCGTCCGAGATGACGACGTTCTCGAGAAAGGTCAGCTCGCGCAAGACGCTGGCTGTGGTAGTCCCGTTCGAAGAATCCGGGCCGGTTGGGGCATCGTGTCGAGAATGGAGGTGGAGGATCAGATGCGGGCGGGAGCACAAGATCGAATTGGGCAGGTTCCGAACGCGAAAGCGCTGACGGAGAAGATTGGTGAGGCTGTAGCCTACCCGAACGTCCTCGACCCAGAGCTCGTAAGGGGCCCGGCCTCGGTAACGGAGGCCGAAGAAGTGCACACACCCGTACTTGATGGCGACCGAATCAACGGACCACCCTCTCTGGACCAGGGGGGCGAATCGCTCCGTGAGGATGGACAGAAGCTGGCGGTTGGCACGATGGGCAAGGCGATCTACCCCCGCAAGCAGGAAGCATAGCGCTGCGAGGAAGGCAATGAGGGCTACTCCCCTACGGGTTTTCATCGTGCGACCCGAATCTTCACCGCCTTGCCTAACCCTACGAGGCCATGCGGCCCACTTTTCCCCTGCCGGCCAGTCTGATGGATCAGAGAGGGGGCCTCAGCGAGGGCTCTTGGATCGCTGCTGGAAGTTGGACGGCGCCCAGTAGTCGCTGCGCGCAAGCTCCGGCTCCGGCGCTCCCGGTGCGGCGTGCAGCTGTTCGCTCACCATTCCGAAGCGCCGCTCGCGCCGCTGATACTCCTCAATCGCCGCGTAGAACTCCCTCTTGCGGAAGTCCGGCCAGAGGACGTCGGTAATGTAGAGCTCCGTATAGGCAAGCTGCCAGAGGAGAAAGTTACTGAGCCTCATTTCGCCACTGGTTCGAATGAGGAGATCGGGGTCGGGGAGGCCGGCCGTCTGCAGATAAGTTGCGAAGAGATCGGGGCTGAGGTCGTCTGGCCGGATCTTCCCTTCGAGCACATCGCGAGCGGCCCGGCGGGCCGCTTCGGCAATTTCTTCCCTTCCGCTGTAGCTGAGGGCGAGGACCACCGTAAGCCCGGTGTTGTCCCGCAATCTCTCGATCGCCTTCTCCACCGCTCTCCGCGCGTATCCGGGCAGATCCTCCAGACGCCCGATCGTCTTCAGACGCACGTTGTTCTGGTCGAGTTCGTCCAGCTCATCCTGGACCGTGCGAATGAGGAGGCGCATCAGGGCCATGACTTCCCGGCGCGGGCGCTTCCAGTTTTCTGTCGAAAACGTGTAAAGGGTGAGGACTTCGATCCCTAGGGCTCCGCAGGCCTCCACAACTGCCCGCACGGAATTGATCCCCTCCTGGTGGCCCTGGATGCGCTCCAGGCCTCGCTGTTTGGCCCAGCGACCGTTACCGTCCATGATCACAGCCACGTGACGGGGGAGATTGCCCCTCGCCTTCAAACGGTCGACGACCTCTTGTTCCCAGGGCTCCATCGGCATCGGGTCACCCATCTTGGCGTGATCAAGCTACCGCCCTCCGTTCTCTATTGCAACGCGAGAGGGAGGGGAAAGTTTATCGCACAAAAAAGCCCCACCCCGGACGTTCAGGTGGGGCTGTGGTCAGCGTGTTCGGTCTGCCGCTAACGGCGTGTGCTTTCCCCTTCGCCTCGCAGCTCCTTCTCCCGCTTGAAGGCTTCCTCGCCCTTGGCCGCGTTGCCCGAACGGACGTAGGCCTGACCTAAGTAGAGCCACAGGTCTGCATCGTCCGGCTTGAGCTGGGTGCACTTTTCCAGATACGGGATCGCCTTGCCGTAGGCTTGCTGAACCTTTTTGATCTCCTGGTCGGGGACTTCCTCGCCATTGATCAGGCGCTCCGCAACGGGCTTGTTGAGACTGTCTGCCACCACAAGGTACGTGACAGCCAGACGCCAATTCGCCTCGTAGTCATCCGGGTTCTTTTCGATCACTTTAGCGAAGCACTCGGCGGCCTGGTCGTATCGCTTGGCGCTGAAGTGAAGGAGCGCCATGTTGAAGATCAGGTCGGTGTTCTCGGGATCGGACTGGAGTGCCCTTCTGTAGGTCTCCAGAGCCTGTTCCCCTTTCCCGGCGCTATGGTAGGCGCGCGCCAGGTTGGCGATTGCATTGGCATTATTC
This sequence comes from candidate division KSB1 bacterium, assembly GCA_034506315.1. Taxonomy (GTDB): domain Bacteria; phylum Zhuqueibacterota; class Zhuqueibacteria; order Oleimicrobiales; family Geothermoviventaceae; genus Zestofontihabitans. The sequence continues at coordinate 24,335 of JAPDPT010000006.1, forward strand.
GGTTCGACAGCGACCGCCTTTTCCAGAACCGAGATCGCTTGGTCGTACCGTTCGGTTCGCAGGTAAATATCGCCCGCCAGGGTGAGAAGCTTGGGGTCGTTGGGTGAGTGCTGGAGCCCTTCCTCTGCCACTTCCACCGCCCGAGGTAGGCTGTCGAGCACCAGAAAGGCCGTCGCCCCGTTCACGTACGCTTCAGGCCGGGAGGGATCGATTCGCGTAGCTGTGAGGAAATCGCGCGCGGCCTCGTCGTACGCGCGAGCGTTGAACTTGTTCACACCGCTATTGAAAGCGCGGATCCAGTATTTCTCCCTGCTGGCGCGGATCTGCGGTTCGAACTTCGGCGAAATGGCCAGCGAGGCCTCAAACTCCCGGTTCATCCCATCGTAGTCGCCCTTGACCGCATAGCCCTCCCCGAGCAGGTAGTGGGCCTCTGGATCGTTCGGGTACATCTTCACGGCCATCTGGAGCTGCTCGATGGCCTTGTCCCAATCGTCTTGTTGGATGTACACCTTGGCAGAGGTCACCTCTTTCGTCTGGCAACCTACGAACGCCAGAACCCCGATCAAGGCCAGCGGGAGGGAACCCGCAAGAAGTATCCGTCTCATCTCATGTCTCCCTGGGGATGGTGTGAAATTCCGCCTCTAACCTACTGCAACGGCCAAATATACGCCAATCCCCTGACGAGCGCAAGCGAAATCACCCCCGCGGCCCGGGTCCGCCACCGCCACATCCCTACGCACGGAGTAGGCTGATGGGTTGAGGGTGCAGCTCCGGCTCCGCGGCCCCGCGATCGGGAAGCTTTCGGTCTCTCGCGACCGTTGCCCTTGGATATTGCCTGGGGTTGTGCTAATATTACGATCCGACGGTGTCGTCAAACAGACAGGGCACAGGGCGATGCGAAAGGCGCCGCAGGGGAAAGCGGCGCTTTTTCGCAGCTTGAGGATCCGTAAGGCACAGGTGGGACGCAGGGAACGCGGTGACCGGGAGTGGATCGTACCATGGGGTCGCGGCTTAGGGTGATGGTCTTGGGAGTGGGGGCTTTCGCTCAGGGGGTTCTTCGCATCCTGAAGGAGGATGGGGCGGAGGTCTGCACCTACTTGACGCGGGATTACGCCCACTATCCACCCTCTTTGGAGGGCGAAACGTTCCTGCGCGAAGTCTACCCAGATCCCTGCCGCCTGATTGAGGAGAGGCGCGTAGACCTTGTGATCCCGATGTCCATCGATTGGGCGCAGGAGCCCTGGGCACCGAGGCTCGTGCAGGACGGTGTGCCCATTTTCTCCCCTACGGGCGAAGGAATGAAGCTGGAGAGGGAAAGGGACTATGCTCGGCGTCTCTGCCGACGGTTTCACATCCCCTTCCCCAAGGCCTATGTGGCGCGGAACCGCCTCGAGGCAGAAGCCATCCTCCAGGCGAACCCGCGGCCCTTCGTGATCAAGAATCCCCTGTGTTCCCCCACAAGTCCGATCCACACCATCGTCTGCGAGACCGTGGAGGACACCCATGCCTGGCTGGAGAAGATCGATTACGCGGAAGGGGTCTTCCTGCAGGAGTATATGGGGAGGCGAGAGATAGGGCACATCGCCGTGGTCAGCGGTGGCGAGATCTACTCTCTGGTCACCAATCAGGAGTACAAGAGGGCCTTCAATGGAAACATGGGCATTGTAGCCGGCGCACCGCTCGGAGGCATCGTCGAGCAGGACCCAGAGGACAAGTACGGTCTTGCCCGCCATCTTCTCCGCCCTCTGCTGCCTTGGTTTCGGCAGGTCGGATATCACGGACCCGTCCAGGTGACCGCGGCTTTGCGGGATGGTCGCTGGCACGTACTGGAGTACAACATCCGCATTGGAGTAACTTCGGGGCCCATGATTCTGCGGATGCTCCGGAATCCGCTGGACGTGATCTGGAACGTAGCCAACGACCGCCCCCCCGAGCCGCAGTTTTACGAAGACCGTCGATTCGGATGCTCGCTAACCCTAGCCGGCTATGGGTACCCGTACGTGAAGATCACGGGTCCCGCCTTGCCGATCCAAGTGCTTGAGGATTTCACCTGCGATGTCTGGTGGAACGAGGTAGGTCTGGACGCACGAGGTCAGCTTGTAGCCACCGGCCACCGCATCGCCGATGTGGTCGCCCTTGCCCCTTCCCTGGAGGAGGCCATTGGCACAGCCTATGACAATATCCGCAAGATTCGATGTCTCGCGAGCTATTACCGTACGGATATCGGACAGAGTCTATGGCCGCCTGGGTCAGAGTAGAGGCCCTGGCGGTTCAGGGGTCTCCGCCGCGGGCTGCAACGGGGAGGTCGTACCTTGTTTCTTCCGGCGTGGGTAGAAGTGGATCTGGAGGTTTTGCGCGGCAACTTCCGCCGCATCTTTCAGGATAAGCCCCGGGGCGTGGCCGTCCTGTCGGTGGTAAAGGATCGTGGCTACGGGCACGGAGCGATTGCTGTGGCGCGGGAGGCTGTGCGGGCGGGCGTGTGCTACCTGGCCGTGGCCACTGTGGGCGAAGCCCTGGAACTTCGGGACGCCGGCTTGGAAGCTCCCATCCTCGTCTTTGGAGAACGCAACGAGCAAGAGATCGACACTTGCCTTCGGCATCGATTGACCGTTTTCGTGAATGACCTCCGTACGCTTGGGGAGGTTCGGAAAGCGGTCCGCAGGATCGGCACGCGGGCGAAAGTCCACGTGGAGGTCGATACGGGGTTGAGCCGTTACGGAGTCCGCTGGACGGACGCCCTGGAGGTCATCCGGGAGGTGGCAAGCTGCCCGGAAGTCGAGCTGGAAGGCGTGATGAGCCACTTTGCCCAGTCGGACGAACTTGACAAGAGCTTCGCCCTTGAACAGCTTCGCCGCTTCCAGAGCGTTCTGGACGCCATGGGTCGGGAGGGCATCCGGGTTCGCTACCGGCACATGTGCAACAGCGGCGGATTCCTCGATCTCCCGCAAGCTCACTTTGACCTGGTCCGGCTTGGAATCTTGCCCCTTGGGGTCTACCCATCCCAGGTCTGCCGCCGAATCGAGGGGATCCGGCCGGTGATGAGCGTGCGGGCTCGCATCGCGGCCCTCCGCGATCTGGAGCCCGGCGATGTCGTCGGCTACGGGATGCATTACCGCGCTGCGAGCCACAGGCGGATCGCCATCGTGCCGATCGGGTACGCCGACGGGTTTCCACGAGTCAGGAATCGCGGCCATATGCTGGTCCGGGGCAAGAAGGCTCCCATCGTGGGAGGGAACGCCATGGACGCGACCATGATCGACGTCACGGAAATCGAGGGCGTATCCCGATGGGACGTCGTTACCATTCTGGGCCGGGATGGAGAAGAAGAGATCACGGCGCACGAAATTGCGAGCTGGCGGGGCACCGTCTCCTACGATATCCTGGCTGGCTGGGGGCCGCGTCTGGCGCGCGTGTATCTGGACGCTCAGGGGCCAGACACACAGGTCCTCTGCTGATCGGCCGACCACTCGGAGGACCACCGCTTCGGTGCTATGTACCAACAGCAGGGATGAGGGCCAATGCAAGTCGTGTTCTCGGAATGCGCTCCGGATTACGCCCATTACATCTTTCCCTACGCGATCTGGGCGATTCCGGACCAAGACGAGAGACCCTCGCAGATCTTCGCCTGCGGGTTTCTCCCGGCGGCGCGTGACCTCAGCCGCTATTACATGTGCCGGCACATCCGGGTGAGGCTGGACCGATTTGTTCCGTCGTCGGAGAATCGACGCATCCTCCGAAAGTGCAGCGACATTTCTTTCCGCCTCATGCCGCGCAAGGACTTCCACTACGATGAGACCTGGCGCGAATTCTGCAAAACCTACGCGGACATCAAGTGGGGGAAAGATATCATGACCTATGAAAGGCTCGATTCCCTTTTCGCGTCCCAGATCGTGAATCACCTTCTTGTCTACCGGGACGAGACCGAGGGACAGGATGTCGGGGTTGTGACGCTTTACCTTGAGCCTCCAGAGATGGCGTACTATTACTACGCCTTCTACGACCTGAACTACTACCGTCGCAACCTGGGAATGTACATGATGACCACAGCGGTTGACTATTTTGCCCGCGAAGGGTACCGCTTCGTTTATCTGGGCACCTGCTACTCGAGGAACGCGCTCTACAAGACGCAGTTTGCGGGCGTGGAATTCTGGACCGGGTTCCGTTGGTCGACGGATCTGGCCGAATTGAAGTTCCTGCTGGAACGCCCGACGCGCTTCCCCGATCGGCACCTTCTGGAAACGCAGGAGTATCTGGACCGCTTCTACTCAGGCATCCTTGATCAAGTGCTGAGCGGGCGGTCCGTTCGCTGGGAGGTCGCAGCGCAGCGTCCGCCGGGAGGCGGGGACGCACCCAGCGGCAGTAGCCTGTAGTGGCGGACACAATGGAAGAAACCCTAACCGTGGATTTGCCCCTGGTTCTCCCACAGGTTGAGTCAGAGGAGGACCAGTGTGTGGCCAGACTCCTAACCCTTCTCCAGGCCCGGCGGGGGATCCTCAAGGCCCACGTGAAGCGAGAGGGTGGTAGCCACCTCCTCTGCCTCCACTATGACCCCTCCCTAACGACGCTCAGTGAGGTGCGACGGCTGGTCCGCAAACAGGGGGCGGCCATTGCCAACCGATACCGCCATGCGACGCTGCACATTTCGGACATGGACTGCGCCGATTGCGCGCAGAGTATCGAGCATATCCTGCGGCGCATGGACGGGCTGATCGCCGTCAGTGTGAGCTATCCCGCCGAGAAGATGCGTGTGGAATACGACGCCCACCGCGTCAGCCTGACGGATATCGTCCGCAAGGTGCGGCAACTTGGCTACTCGCCGGAGACCCCGGAGCCCGCGCTCCGCAGCTGGCTGCGCGCGCACCTGCACCTGATTTCCGCCGTGGCGTCCGGCTTCTTTCTTGGGATGGGGATGTCGGCAGGAGCCTTGGGTCTGCCCCGAGGAGTTGCGACGCTCTCGTATCTTTTGGCTTACCTACTGGGCGGCTGGGACGCCGCCCGTCACGGCGTTCTTGCTCTCCTGCGGCTGCGGCTCGAAATCGATCTCCTCATGGTTGCCGCGGCCATAGCCGCGGCCGCGCTGGGGCATTATCCTGAGGGAGGGCTGCTGCTGTTCCTCTTTAGCCTTGGTCATTCGCTGGAGCATCTGGCTCTGCAGCGAGTGCGCAGCGAGACGCAAGCGCTGCAACGCTTACGACCGGCCACGGCGAGAGTGCGGCGCAATGGTGCCCTTTCGGTTGTGCCCGTCCAGGAACTTCGGACAGGAGATGTGGTTCTTGTCCCACCCGGCGAACGAGTGCCTGTAGACGGGAAGGTGCTCTCAGGTACCTCCGACGTCGACGAGAGCGTGATTACGGGGGAGAGCTTACCCGTCGGCAAGGGCCCAGGGGATTGGGTGCTCGAAGGGTCCCTGAACTCTTCAGGCCTGCTGGAGGTCGAGGTTACCCGGGTCGGCGGCGAGACGGCCTTTGCGCGCATCGTCCAGCTAATCGAGGAGGCCCAGACGCAGAAGGCCAGGGTGCAAAGAAGCCTCGAGCGCTTCCAGCGCGTTTACGTTCCTCTTGCCCTTGTTGGGGTCATTGGAGTTGCGATTGTCCCTCCGATCTTCGGATGGCTTACCTGGAAAGCTGCGGGGATGCGTGCGATTGCCGTACTGGTGGCCGCTTCGCCCTGCGCCTTGGCGCTCGCCGTCCCGGCCACGATCCTTTCTGCCCTGGCGCGGGCCGCTCGCCAGGGGATCCTGGTGAAGGGGGGCGCCTACCTGGAGGCCCTGGGCAAGCTGCGAGCCGTCGCCTTCGACAAGACCGGCACTCTGACCAGCGGTTCTCTGGAGGTGGCGGAGGTGGCGGCTCTCGGCCGATCCTCCGCGAGGGAGGTGCTAATGCTTGCGGCTTCGGCGGTGCAACAGGTTCCTCATCCGTTGGATCGCGCGCTGGTTCGAGAAGCTGAGCGATTGGGGCTGGACACCTATGAGGCAGAGAACGTGCGGGCCCTGCCCGGACGAGGAGTGGTGGCCACGGTCCGGGGTAGGAGGGTACTCGTCGGTAACCGTCACCTGATCGAGCAGGAAACCGGGGTTGCCCTACCTCCTGAGATGGTTCGCACCCTCGAGGAGATGGCCGGCAAGGGCATGACCCCGTGTATGGTGTGGATTGATGATGCTCCCGGCGCGATCATTGGGTTTCGTGACAGCTTGCGATCGGGCTCCGCTGCTGCGATGCGATCCCTGCGGCGTCTCGGCATTGAGCACATAGCGATGTTGTCCGGGGATGCGCATTCGGCAGCGGCAGCCGTCGCAGCGCGATTGGAAATCGACGAAGTCCACGCTGAACTTCTCCCCGAAGAAAAGGTTCGCCGGGTCGAGGATCTGGTACGAAGGTATCAGGTGGTGGCTATGGTGGGCGACGGGGTGAACGATGCCCCTGCCATGGCCCGGGCTACGCTCGGGATTGCCACGGGGGCGTCTCTGTCCGACGTGGCGCTGGAGACTTCGGACGTGGCGATTCTGAGCCACGAACTGGCCAGATTGCCCTATGCGGTGGCCCTGGGGCGGGCCAGTCGCCGCGTGCTGCGGCAAAATCTGGCCCTTTCTCTGGGGGTTATTGCGATACTCGCGCCTCTGGCTGCGCTGGGATTGGCCGGTATACCCCTGACCATCCTGCTGCACGAAGGGAGCACGCTGGCCGTGGTCCTGAACGCATTGCGCCTGCTGACCTTTGAGGCCGGGGAAGCCTTGTAGGCCTCGGTCGCCTCCGCTCTCGATCTTGTTCCGCGCTCCCCCAGTTTCTCGAATGTGAGCAGATCCGGGCTCGAATTTTGTGCAAAGGGTCGGTCACCCGGGCCATGATGCCTATCTCTTGGCAGATGCCCGCCGGCGCACGATTTCTGCCTGGCGCTGAGAGATTTCCTGTAGGCCGTTAGTCCTCGTCTATCTCTGGCCGCACCGTCGGGGAAGTAATGGCCGGCCGGATCTCGAGGAGGTATGCGTCGCAGTCGTGTCGTGTGCCGTTTAGGGCATGGGGATTGGAACAGCAGTGTACCATTTTCAAACAACCCTCAAGCAGGATGTTGACGAAAAATGACCAGTTCCCCGAGCAAGGGGCGTTGCTCCCTCGACCCGGTGCGGCGGAAGGAGATCTGCGACGAGGTAGAACTCTGCGAAGGCGCAGATAAGTGACTCGGGTCACAGCAAAGGGGGCACGATCCTTGTAACTACATTTGACACCAATGGTAGGTGGATCAATCCGCGAGGGAGGCAATGCGAAGCATTGGTAAGAGCTGGGTAGTGGCGATTCGGGTGCTCGCAGTGGTCGTGGGAGCAGGTTTTGTCGTTGGCTTCACGTTCAATTATCGCGAGAACCAGAAGAGGGCCGATCAGATCGAGAAGCTGGAACGGGCGTTCAACGAGCTGAGGGCGGCGCTGAACGTCGATTCAATGCGCCAGTACCACGTGCAGAGGCTCATGCGCCTCATCGAGCAGGCCAATCCGACAATGCCGTCTGACGTCCGATATGAAGTTGCGAGCACGATCTATGAGATGAGCCTCAAGTACACCAACCTGGATGTGGACCTGATCGCCGCGACCATTACCCAGGAAACCGGTGGGACGTGGAACCCCGAGCTGGTTTCACCCGCGGGCGCGATAGGTCTGATGCAAGTCATGCCCGCGACAGGCCAATTCATCGCCTACTACGAAGGGATCACTTGGTCGGACCCCATGAGCGTTCTGACCGATCCGGTGTACAATATTCGCATCGGGTGCCGTTATCTGTCGAGCCTGGTGGAACGCTACGGACTGGAAGGGGGTTTGGCGGCCTACAATGTAGGGGAGCGCGGCGCGGCGGCCTGGCTGGCCGGCGCTAAGTCGGCCCGGCTGCTGCCTGAAGAGACGCAACGCTATGTGCCGGCTGTAATGGAACTCTATCGAAAGGGGAAGCAGAGCTCATAGCAGGGGGAGACAAACCAAAGCCCACCCTCACAGCTTTGGTCCGTTCCTCTCTCACGGCGGAAGACCTCTCCCTACCCCTCGGGGAGAGGTCTTGCCGTATTTGGCGATACGCGGAAGCGCGGCCCTTTCCTTGCCCTATATAGGCCGGTCCTCTTACCTTTCAGCCCCACTGGGATAGCCCTTGATTCTATGCGGCCGATTTTCTAAACTCATTCCCCCCTCAGAGGCTGTGTAAGAGAAGCGGGGGTGGAGAAGCGTTGTCGACTTGGGAGGCAGGATTGTACGAGGAAGACATCAAGCAGCTCGTGTCGAGGTTTCTCGCTCTTATCGGAGAGGATCCTCAGCGGGAGGGACTCTTGCGAACCCCGGAGAGGGTTGCCAACGCGTGGCAATTCCTCACCAAAGGCTACCGCGACCGTTTGGAGGACGTCATTAACGGGGCCATCTTCGAGGAGACCACGGGGGACGTCGTTGTGGTGAAGGATGTGGATTTTTACAGCATGTGCGAGCACCATCTCCTTCCGTTCTTTGGGAAGGCGCACGTGGCTTACGTACCCGACGGGCGCATCATCGGCATCAGCAAGATCCCCCGCATCATCGAGATGTATGCAAGAAGGCTCCAGGTCCAGGAGCGACTCACCGAGCAGATCGCGCAGACCCTGTGCGACGTCCTGAAGCCGAAGGGGGTGGCCGTTGTACTGCAGGCTCAACACCTGTGCATGATCATGCGCGGAGTCGAAAAAAAGGATTCGCTGATCACGACGCGGGCCTTCCACGGCTGTTTCCGGGATGACGCAAACCTCAGGAGGGAGTTTCTCGATCTGCTTCGCCTGGAAGTGCCAAGGTAATGCTTCCTTCGGGTCCCGAAGGGGCGATATGGGGTAGCTCTTGGAAAAGCTCAGTGAGGAGGAGGGAGCCATGCCGAAATTGACGTATCTGGGGCACGCAGCCTTTCTGATCGAAGGGAAGGAGCATCGTTTGGTCATTGACCCATTCCTGACCGGAAATCCCTTAGCCGCGGCCAAAGCTGAACAGGTCAAAGCCGACTTTGTCCTGTTGACACACGGACATGGGGATCACGTGGGGGACGGGCTGGCCATCGCGAAGGCGAACCGTGCCACAATCATTGCCCCGTACGAGCTGGCCATGTACTGCCAGCAGCAGGGAGCGACCGTACACCCGATGCACATCGGTGGCGCGTTTTCTTTCCCCTTCGGCCGAGTCAAACTCACCATCGCCCATCACGGCTCCGGCATGGAGATCGACGGCAAGATGGCTTACATGGGCAATCCCTGTGGCTACCTCATCACGATGGACGGCAAGACCATCTACCACGCCGGCGATACGGGCCTGTTCCTGGATATGCAGCTTATAGGTGAAATGAATCACATCGACGTGGCGCTCCTGCCCATCGGCGACAATTTTACGATGGGAGTCGACGACGCCGTAAAGGCAGTGGAGCTCTTGAAGCCCTCCCTCGCCGTGCCCATGCACTACAAGACGTTCGGGGTGATCGATCAGGACCCGCATGAGTTCGCGCGAAAGGTGGAGGCCAAAGGGTTCCGGGCTAGGGTTCTCGGTTTTGGCGAATCCCTCGAAGTCTGAGGCGCGGTACAGACTCGGACGTGCCGCGTCTGCTGAGGCTGCCTATCGGAGCAGGTCACAACAGAAAGACGGGGGAGGGGGATTCCTGCCGTTCGATCCCCGAGGGCCATCTGCCCATTCGATCGGTCATGGCGCTAACGGCCGCCTTGCTTGACTTTGTGTTGGGTCGATGCTAAAATGCCCGGCGAGTTGCCCTGCACGAGCCCAGAGGAGGACGGAATGGACCTTTTCGCCACGGCGGAGCGCGTTTTCGCGAACGCTCCGCGCCTCAAGATCGCGGTGGTCGGCGATTTCTACCTCGATCGCTACATCGTAGGGAACATGGAGGCTATCTCGAGGGAGGCCCCGGTACCGATCGTACGGGTGGAACACGACGAGTATCTGCCTGGCGGTGGGGGCAACACCACGCTGAACGTACGGGCTCTGGGCGCGGAGACGTATGCCGTTGGGGTCATCGGCGATGACCTCTCCGCGGAGATCATGGTCCGCGAGTTCGAACGACGAGGTGTACGAACGGAGTACCTCCTCCGGGATCCTCGCCGTCTCACCCCGACCTTCAACAAAATCTACGCTTCGTCCTATCACGGGCGAAAGCAACAGGTGGCCCGATTCGACCAGGAGAATGCCCAGCCCGTCAGCCAGGAAGACGAGGCGCGCATCGTCGAGATCCTCCAGGCCAGGATGCCCGAGTGGGACGCGGTCATTGTCGACGACTACAACGAGGTCCAGGAGACGGGGGTGGTAACCCAGGCGATCCTCGACACGGTCGTCCGGGTGTCTCAAGAGGCGGGCGTCGTGACCGTCGGGGACTCTCGCCGGCGCATCCACCGGTTTCGACACTTTACGGCTCTGGTGCCCAACGAAGTTGAGCTTGCGCTGGGCCTCGGTCTGGCTGAGAATGTTCACCTCGAAGGCGACGAGCTCGATCGAGCCGCCCTCCGCTTCTTGGAAGAGACACGTCCCAGATACCTTATCGTGACCCTTGCGGAAAAGGGGGCGGCTATCTACGAGTGGGGCAAGAAGCCTGTGCGTGTGCCCACCTGGAGCATTCCCGGCGAGATCGACGTAACCGGCGCCGGCGACACGTTTGCGGCCATGCTTTCGGTCGCTCTGGCAAGCGGATGCGACGTAGCGGGAGCCGTGAACCTGGCAAACGCAGCGGCGGCCGTAGTGGTGCGGAAGCTCTTCACCACCGGCACGGCCTCGCCCGCGGAGGTCCTCGCTCAGCTGAGCCAGGAGCGGCTCTGATGGTTTTGTCGGCAGGAGGCCTTCTGCGACCTCTGGTCGAATCCTTGCCGGATGGTTGCGCGAGGAGGCCGCGCGCCGGTTCTCGGCTTCGGCCGAGAGGGTCCCTACGGGCACGCTCGTCATGCAAGGACGACGGGACGGAGAATGCCGTGAGACTTGCACTTCGGATGCTGGCCATCCTTCTCGTTTCTGCTTCGGCGGCTGCGTCGCAATCGATCCAGCAGGACCTCTTCCGCACACCCCTGGCGCCGAAGATCTCGGCCTCGTTGGCCGACCGCATTCAGGCTTCCCCTCCTGATGCCAAACACAAGGTCTGGGTGTTTTTCACGGACAAGGGTCTGCACAGCCGGGGGCAGTTGATAGAGGCCCTTTCTGCGCCGGAAAGATACCTTACGGCCCGGGCCATCGCCCGCCGAAGAAAAGTCCGTGAGGCCGCGTCCCTCTGCGAGTTCCCGGATCTCCCTGTTTACGAGCCCTACGTGCAGGCCATCTTAGCGACGGGGGCTAGGCTGCGGACCCGTTCCCGTTGGCTGAACGCCGTCAGTGTGCACGCTACTCCCCGTCAGCTGATGGACATCGCGTCATTACCCTTTGTTGCCCATTTACGACCGGTGCTGGGCGCACGAAGGCCGCAGGTTGAGGAGGATCATCTCTCAACGGAAACCGTGGCTCCGCAGATCACTGTCCCCAGGTATCGGTTGGACTACGGGCCCTCCAAGGAACAGCTGGAACAGATCCAGGTGCCCTTGCTTCATGAGCTGGGATACACGGGCCGAGGTGTACTGGTGGCGATGTTCGACACCGGTTTCTTTAAGCGCCACGAGGCTTTCTCCCGTCTGCGGATTGTGGCGGAGCGCGATTTCGTGATGGGCGACGGGGATACCGAGCGCGACCTCGACGATCCAAATGACTACTCTGACGCGCACGGCACGTACACCTGGTCTACGCTCGCAGGCTTTTGGGAAGGAGAGCTGATCGGCCCGGCTTATGGTGCGGATTTTCTTCTGGCCAAAACGGAGGACGAACGCAGCGAGACTCCCGTGGAAGAGGACTACTGGGCGGCAGCGGCCGAGTGGGCCGATAGCCTTGGCGCCGATGTGATCTCCAGCTCACTGGGTTATTTCGACTGGTATCGCTTCGAGGATATGGATGGCAACACTGCAGTGTGTACGATTGCGGCCGATTGGGCTGCGCGCCAGGGCATGGCCGTGGTGGTGGCAGCGGGCAACTGGAACAGCACCGCCTGGGGCCACATCAGCGCGCCGGCCGACGGCGACAGCGTGATCGCCGTGGGCGCCGTGGACGCCAACGGAACGGTGGCCAGCTGGAGCTCAAGGGGCCCCACGTACGACGGGAGGATCAAGCCTGAGGTGTGCGCTCGAGGGGTGAGCACTCGCTGTGCCAGCCGCCGCTCAGCGAGCGCTTACGGATCGGCAAGCGGTACCTCCCTCTCGACACCCCTTGTGGGGGGCGTTTGTGCCCTCCTGCTCGAAGCGCATCCCGAATGGACGGGCTGGGAAGTTCGCCAGGCACTCTTGGAGACCGCTACCCAGGCCCACCGGCCGGACAATGCGTACGGCTGGGGAATTGTGCAGGCCTTCGCCGCGAGCGGCATCAGGGCCGCCGTCCCGATTTGCACCAGCTTTGACTTGATTGAGCCCGCCGCATCCGCCAACGGGGTGCTGGACCCCGGAGAGGAAGTTGGCTTTCGCCTTACAATCCGCAACGGGGGGAACGAGCCGCTGGGCGGCTCTCTGCGCTTTCACCTTGCCGACAGCAGCGTAATTCCGCTGGACACCCTCTTTACCCTCCAGCCGATCCTCCCCGCGCAGGAAAGCGAGATCCGCTGCGAGCGGGTTTTGCGGGTTTCTCCGACCCCCGGGAAGGCAACTTCGGCCCTTGTTCGGTTCGCAATTGGGACCCGAGAGGGTTTCGTCTTCTGGCGCGACGTAACCTGCAGGCTTGCGGGCGCTTACGAGCTCTTTGGAATGGTCAAGGAGCTGGGGACGAGCGGGCCCGTGCCGGGCGCCTCCGTGTCCATTCGAGGCCACGGGGCTCCACTCGACTCCGCCTTCCACCTCCGTGCTACGTCCCAGGGACACTTTCGCTATCTCCTACCCGCTGGCCGGTACGTGGTTCAGGCCACCGAAGAGGGTTACTTCCCCTCCCTTGCAGCGCAATTCTCCATGCCGCAGTGGGAGGGAGGGATCATCTACCTTTCGCTTTCCCGGCCGTCGCTCCGCTGGCGCTTGCAGCCGTGGGCCGAGGGACCCGGGGGGTGGCTTTCGGGCGGTGTTGACGTGGAAAATGCCGGAGACGGTACCCTCTTCGTTACCGTCTTACCGGCGACCGCCGGGGTGCAGGAACCGTCGCTCCCTGTGGAGCCTCTGCAGGTCGAACTGTGGCGCGATCCTCAGGAATACACGCTTGCCGACGTACAGTCCATCTTTGCCACGTTCGAGGAGTCCAGCGTGCGTTTTTCCGTCTTGCATTACGGTGCCCCGGCGGCGGACCGAACGTGGCGCTGGTTTCTTCACTTCGACCTTGACAACGATGAAAACACGGGGGAGCGAGTTGGCGGGCTGGGCGCCGACGGGCGGATTGTGGCGACAGCGGAGGGTGCGACCGTGGAGACCTACGTGGGCGGCCAGTGGCTTCCACGCATGACGATCCGGGAGGTACAGCTGGTCCAGTCCAGCTTCACCGTCACCATCCCCCAGAGTGTGCTCTCTGGACTTACCGGGGAAACCCTCGTTCCGATGTATCTGGAGGTTCAGGGAAGGGGCATGGGCCCCTACCAGGTGTACGATCGAGTTCCCGATCCGGGACCCTGGCGCGCGTTTACGCTGGCGCGGGCACCGAGGGGACTCCGCCTCTCCCCGCCCTCCTGTTCTGTTGAGTCCAGGCAGGGCTCCGGGTTCCGGATTGAGCTGCAGCGCGCAGCCTGGCAGACCTCCCCTCTACGGATCGTGCTCGTAAGTTGGGATCCCCTTCAGCCAGTTCAGGAGGTGAGTCTGTCGGTTTCCTCTTGTGGTCCGGTGGAAAATCTCCCCGAGAAGTGGGAGCTAACGGAGCCTTTCCCCAACCCGTTCGCAAGCCGAACGAGGATCCGGGTTCGGGGCCCGGCAGGAGGGGATTTTCTGCTTCAGATCTACGATCTGCGGGGTCGGGAAGTGTACCGGGCGACAAAGGTGGTTCCCCCCCATGGGGAGGCGACGATCGACTGGGAGGGGAGGAGTGTCACGGGCGAGTGGTTGCCGAATGGTCTCTACGTAGCAAGACTCTCGGTGGCGACTCAGCTCAGGGCGTTCCGCAAGGTCATGCTCCTCCGTTAAAGGGACTCCTGGGAAGATCCCGCGCAGGGCGGTCCAGAGCTCGTCGAGGGAACAAAGGGCTCCGCGAACTTGTTGAAGGGACACAGCTGCTAGACCTTGCGCTGCAACTTTTCGACCGCGGATCAGTCTAAGAAGCAGTGCGGCAGGACGTTGCGCTGACTGCATCCCGTAGGGTCACAGGAGGTGTGTTGGCAGGTCGGAGAAGATCTGGAGGTTTGATGAGGATGAAGCTCGAAGGGAGAATGCCGGGTGGAATGGGCAGACTCCTCGGACGGGGTATCATGTTCGGCTCGCTGGCGTTCGGTGTGATCGGCGCCCTGGGATTTACGGTGGGATACGTTCGGGAATCCGAGCTCCGCACCCGCATCGCCCAGCTGGAGCAGACCATCCGCGAACTGAGATCGACGGTCAACGTGGACAGTGAGCGCTACGCGACGTTACGCAAGATCGTAGCTATCATCGACAAGCACAATCCGGAGATGCCCGCAGACCTCAAGTACCGCATTGCCGACGAGATCTATCGACTCTCCCTTCGGTTCGACAACCTGACGCCGGATCTGCTCTGCGCTGTGATCACCCACGAAACCGGAGGTACCTGGGATCCGAAAGTGGTTTCTCCTGCGGGAGCCATCGGCCTGATGCAAATCATGCCGACTACGGGCATGTACATCGCGGAGGCGGAAGGCATTAGTTGGACCTCCGCACAGGACGTGCTCTTTGACCCCATCCTCAATCTCCGCATCGGGGCACGCTACCTCTCGGATCTGATCAGGAACTACGGCGTGGAGGGCGCCCTCGCGGCCTACAACGGGGGCGAACGCTCCGCTGTACGCTGGTTGGCCTCCGGCAAGAGGGGGGACTTGCTTCAAGACGAGACGCGCGCGTACGTGCCGAGGATCGTCAAACTGCACGAGCAGTACAAGTCAGGTCAGCTCTAAGAGAACCGTGAAAGCCAACCTTGCACGGGAGGGCCAGCATGCCGCTGGCCCTCTCTTTTTCCCGCCGCCGTGGAAACCTAAATCGGGCTGCATCGACCAGCTACCTCCTCCGTGGCTCCGCGTGCCTTTGCTTTTCTCCCGGCCCCTTTCTACATTGACCGCGAGGCCTGGAAAGCTCCAATTTCCGCGGCGCTGACGGAACGCAATATGGGAGGACTAAGGTGCGTGCCCATGGACAACTCGCCTTGCTTCTGACAGCGGCCATCATGCTGACCAACTGCGGCAGGGGAAGGATGGAGAACGAAGTGAAGACCTTCATTCGAGAGCACATCGCTAAGATCGCGGAGCTCGAAAAGCAGATGAACCTCGCCTATTGGGAGGCGGCCACAACCGGCAAGCAAGAATCTTACGACCGATACCGGGACCTTCAGCTCCAGTACCGGACCGTTTACGCGAACCGGGAGGAGTTTCAGCGGGTCAAACGGTGGTACGAATCCGGGAAGCTGCAGGGCGAGTGGCTCCGACAGGTCACCCTCCTCTACAACCGCTATCTGGCCAACCAGATCGATTCCACTTTGCTCCAGAAAATCGTGGCCAAGAGCACCGAGGTCGAGCAGAGGTTCAACACCTTCCGTGCGTGGTTCGAGGGGCGACGTGTCAGCAACAACGAGATCCATGAGATTCTGCGTTCGGAGCTACGGACCCCGCGCCGGAAGCAGGCCTGGGAAGCCAGCAAACAGGTGGGCCAGGAGGTCGCCCAGGACCTGCTGGCCCTGGTTCGGCTCCGGAACGAAGCGGCGCGCTCGCTGGGCTTCGAAAATTACTACGTGATGGCCATGCGGCTGGCGGAACAAGATCCGGATCACATCCTGCGGATCTTTGACCAGCTTGCCGAGTTGACCGACGCGGCCTTCAGTCAGCTCAAGCGGGAAATCGACGCCGTTTTGGCTCGCACCTATGGCATCGATCCCACGGAGCTCAGGCCATGGCACTATCACGATCCCTTCTTCCAGGAGGTCCCGCGCGTCTTCGAAGTCGACCTGGACGAGCTCTACGCCGATCACGACGTGAAGGAAATCGCCCGCCTTTTCTTCGCCTCTATCGGCTTAGAGGTGGACGACATCTTGGCTCGCAGTGACCTTTACGAGCGCAACGGAAAGGACCAGCACGCCTTCTGTACCGATATCGATCGCGCGGGGGACGTACGGGTCCTGGCAAACCTGCGCAATGACGAGTACTGGATGAATACCATTTTGCATGAGCTGGGCCACGCCGTGTACGACAAGTACATCGACCGCGCCTTGCCTTTCTTGCTGCGCGAGCCGGCCCACACCTTCACAACGGAGGCGGTGGCAATGCTCTTCGGCCGCCTATCGCGTAACCCATCCTGGCTGGCCAGGATGCTTTCCCTCGACGAGGCCACGATCCGGTCGATAGCTCCCGCGCTGGACAAGAGTCTCCGGGCCCAGCAGCTCATCTTCGCGCGATGGTGTCAGGTCATGGTCCGGTTCGAGCGCGAGCTCTACAAGGATCCCGATCAGGATCTGAACACCCTCTGGTGGGACCTTGTAGAACACTACCAGCTCGTCCGCCGGCCGGAAAAAAGGAATCAGCCCGACTGGGCGGCTAAGATCCACTTCACCTCGGCCCCCGTGTACTACCACAACTACATGCTGGGTGAGCTGCTGGCATCCCAACTCCACTACGCACTGTTACGACGGGGACTTGGCCGAACGGAGGACCGCGGCTTCGCCTACGCAGGCGAGCCGCGCGTCGGCGAGTTTCTCCGCCGGGAGGTTTTCTCCTTGAGCGCTCGGTACCCGTGGGACGAGATGATCCGGCGTGCTACGGGGGAGGAACTTACCCCGAAGTACTTCGTGGAACAGTTCGTGAAGTAGAGCGCGAAGCGGAGCAAGGGCTCTTCGGTCCGGGGAACGAGGGGCCGTTAGCCGAGCCGGCCCGCATGGGAGCACGAAAGCTGCAGCGCAGGCATGGGCACCGGGAGCGGAGGAGCCGTCCAGAGGCAGCGGCGAAAGGCGGCCGGCGGCGTCGGAGCAGAAAGGACCGAATCCCCAGGCTGCTCCACGATGTGGGTTGCAAGCAGGGTAAGAAAGGCTTTTTGGGGTAGACCGGCCCCGGTATGGACAATCGTGGCCGGCCTGATCCTCGGGCAAGGAATCCCGCTTGGGGCCCAGACGCGGCCGCCCCTGTGGCTCCGGGTAGAAGAGCGGGTGGCGCTGGATTCCATCCCCGCCGAGGTCCTGGAGATCGACCCCTATGGCCGGGTGTACCTGGCGGATCGGGACAACACCATTTGCGCCTTCACCTGGGACATGCGGCTGGTGAAGAGAATAGGGGGATTTGGGTGGGGGAAGGAGCAATTTCAGCTGCCGATCGATCTCTGCGCTCCGAACGGACTGGATGTCTTCGTGTGCGACTACTACAACCACCGGGTCGAGCGCTACGACAAGGACCTCAATTACCTCGCCTCTTATCGTGGGGAGGACCTGGCGGAGAGCTGGCGATTCCGCTACCCCGTCTCGGTAGATCAGGCTCCCCAAGGAGACCTTTTTCTGCTCGTACGGGACCCGCCCTCTGTCATCCGCCTGGACGCCCTGGGCCAGCCCCGACTTGCCTTTGGCGGCTTGGAGGCGGGGGCGAACAAGTTGGTGGATCCAATCCGGTTGCGAATCGGCGGCGATGGGCACGTTTACGTGCTGGACGCAGGCACCCGGAGCCTCCGCGTCTTTGACTTTTTCGGCAACGAACTCGGTTCGCTGGCGGAAGGCGAGCTATCCAAGCCAGAAGGGCTGGCCTGGGTCCCACGTGACCTGCTCTTGGTCGCAGATGCCAGGCAAGGCCTCCTCGCTATCGAAAGGGGAAAGGTTGCACCGGTGGCTCTTGTACCTTCGGCCCGCGTGCACGTGCGCGACGTGGCTTTCTACCGTGGCACGATCTGCCTTCTTGTCGAAGCTCGTACGGTGGAGCTCTGGCGAGGGCGGCTGGTGCAACCGACAACCGAGTAACCCACCGGATCGGCGGAAGCCGTGTGCCCCGAGAGTCGGAGCCTACAGGTGAATGGTAGCTTTGAGCCGCGCGATCTGGAGCCCGTTGTCCTCTCTTCTCCTCCCCTTCCCCTGCGGAAAGCGCAGAGGGATTTCGCTTCTGGCTTCCGTCTGGCTTCTCTTGCTACCCGGAGGTGGGCTCCCGAGTGTCGGCCGCGCCGCGGACACGACCGTGGTGATCCGGGATCTTTCCCTGGCGGAGAAACGGGTCACCCTGCACCCTGCGGCCTCCGGCGAGGTGTTTCTCCCCGATAGCTTCATTGTCGCGGGTTCCGTGCGTGTAGAGTTGGGGGGCTCCTTTCTCCCAGACTCCTGCTTCCGCGTCGATTATGGAAGGGCTCGGATCCGCTTCTTGTGCGTGCCGGAAACGGCGGAGGTCACTGTCCACTATCGGGCTTTGAGCCTCCCGGTGCCCCGCCTGCTGCGTGGGCTCGAGTACGTGCGGCACCGTTCCGATACGGCGCCGCGGGAACCTGCCCCTGATACGCGCCCAAGTCGTCGGCTCTGGGAGCCCAAGCCCGGACTCCGCCAGAGCGGCACCCTGGTACGAGGTTTCACCATTGGGACAGGCCAGGCTCTGAGCGTCCAGTCGGGGCTACGGATGCAGCTGTCGGGCCGCCTGGCGGACCGGGTGGAGATTCAAGCTTCCCTGAGCGACAAGAACACCCCGATCCAACCGCAGGGCAATACGCAGACGTTGCGAGAAATCGACAACGTGTTCGTGGAAATCCGTGCCCCTTCGACCACAATTACACTCGGTGACTTCTCCCTGGAATTTGACGGGGGCCGACTGGATCGGGTGAGTCGCCGCCTGGAAGGGGGCAAGATGGAAGTGCGCGCGGGCCGGGCGGAAGTATCGCTCGTAGGAGCCACCTCCAGGGGGAAGTTCACGACCAACAGCTTCCTGGGGCGAGAGGGCGTCCAGGGCCCGTACCAGCTGCACGGGGAGGAAGGTCAGACGGCCATCGTCGTGGTGGCCGGCTCGGAGCGGGTCTGGGTCGACGGGGTTCTGATGTCACGAGGGGAGGATCGCGATTACGTCATCGACTACGGGACGGCTCAGCTTACCTTTACCCGCCGAAGACTCATCACCGGCGAGTCTCGAATCGTCGTCGACTTCCAGTATTCGGACGAGAGGTACCCCCGCAGTTTCTACGCCGGACGCCTCCAGCTGTCCGGTCCAGACGGCACGTACCAGGTACGGACCACCTTCGTGCGCGAAAGCGACGACGCCGACCGGCCCCTCGCCGGTTCCCTCGACGCCAGGGGCCAGGCTGTGCTGGCCGTAGCGGGGGACTCCGCGCGCCTGGCGTTTGTGGACGGCGCGCGATACGTGGGGGCGGGGAAAGGAACCTACGTCCGGCGCGATTCGGTCTTCGAGTTCGTGGGGGTGGGCAAAGGCGACTACGAAGTGACCTTCAGTGAGGTCGGGGAAGGACGGGGCGACTACGTGTACGAGGGTGTGGGGCGCTTCAGCTACGCAGGCAAGAACAAGGGGAAGTATCTCCCGGTCCTGCTTATTCCCCTCCCCGCCCGCGGGGAGCAGCTCTCTACCTCGATCAGTGCCCGCCCATTTAGCCCGGTCGTGATCGAGTCGGAGCTGGCTCTCAGCCGCTTCGACCGCAACCTCCGTTCCTCCCGAGATGACGGGGACAACGTGGGATCGGCCGGCCTCCTGCGTCTGCGGCTCGATCCGGAGCCGTTCCGCTGGGGCAAGGTCACGTGGGAAGCCCAGGTTCGGCAGGTGGGCTCCCGTTTCCACGAAATCCATCGAATGCAGGAGGTCGAGTACGCAAGACAATGGGACCTCCCGCCGAAGGCCGGCAACGCCGAGTCTGTCCTGGAGACCAGAGGGCATCTGGAAAGTGCTCTCGGTCTCAAAATGGGCGCGGGGTGGGGAAGCCTCTACAAGCCGGGAAGCTTCTTCTCCCAGCGCTTCGAATGGACGGCGGGCTTTCAGCGCCAGGGACTACCCGGATGGTTCTTTCAGGAGGAGCGGATCAGCCGGCGGGCGGAATCAGGCGCGCCCCCGAGGCACTGGATTCGCAGGAGAGGGGAGGTGAGCTGGAAGACTGGCCAATGGGTGCCCGGCCTGGAATACGAGTCCGAAAGCAAGAGCGTCGCCGAGCGTCGCGAGTGGGAGGAAGGATTTGCCTTCGAGAGGCTACGGGCGGGCCTGCAGCGTCAGGCACCGAGAGGCCTCGCGGGCGGACTCAGCGCGGAAATTCGCACCGACGACCGCCAGAAAGGGGACCTCCTCTGCCGCTACTCCGTAGCCAAAACGGGCCAGTTGCAGCTCCTCTGGCGACCTGCGGAGGTGTTCACTTCCAGCGCGAGCCTTATCCATCGGCAACGCCGCTATCGGTGGGGGACGGAGGCCAATACGACAACCGACCTTATCGAGGTCCAGGCTGCCGGAAGGCCGCTTCGTGGCGCCCTCCTCGTGAACGCCAATTACCAGGTTTCGAAAGAGCAGGTAGCCCGGCAGGAGAGGTTATTCGTACGGGTGGAAGGGGGAATGGGCAATTATCGCTTTGATCCCGTGTACGGGGAGTACGTTCCGGATCCTTTCGGAGACTTTGTACTGCGCTTCGTGCCGACCGATGAGTACGTCCCGGTGACGAGCTTGCGCGCGGGGCTTAATCTGCAGGTGGATCTGTCGCGGGCCGTGCGCGGCACTTCCGGAAGGCTCGCTGCCTTCCTCAGAGACCTGAGCTCCGAGGTCGCTCTTCGCCTGGAGGAACAGACTCGCTATCCCCGACCCAGGGATATCTACCTGATGTGTTGGAATTGCTTTCAGAATCCGGCCTATACCCTTATGGGTTCCCGCCTCCAACAATTGGACCTCCATTACCGCAGAGGTCGAAGAGATGGCAGCCTCCGCCTGCGGTGGAGCCAGAAGGCCTCTCTATCGAATGCCTATCTGGAAGCGGGCCAGCGCTCCGTGGGCGAGCTGATCTCGGCGTTGGTCTTGGTGTCCCCTCTGCCGAGGTTGAGCACAGAGCTTGAGCTGGAGGAGCGGGCGGAGGCCCGACACTACCTCGGCCCCGGCGTAGACCGGGATGTAAGCCAACGACGGCTGCGCCTCCAGGGCTCCTACCGGTGGAACTTAGTGTTCGAAACCGGGCTTGGCTTGACCCTGGGGCGCGGACAGGATCGCGCAGTGCGACCTCCGACGGACGTGGAACTCGTCGCGCTGGAGCCTCGCCTGACAGTTTCCCTCCGGCAGCGCGGGCGGGTGGTATTGGAGGGACGATGGGCACGCCTGAGCTCCCGTCCGGCGGTTCGCTCGGTCCCTTACGAAATGGCCGAAGGGCTCCAAACGGGTACTTCGTTCGGCCTCCGCGCAAGCGCAGAATATAGCCTTGGCAGTGGGATGACTGCTTCGCTTCAATACGTAGCCCGCTCGGATCCATACCGGCCGCAGACCGTTCATCGCCTGCAGGTGGAGGTACGGGCATCTTTCTGACCCTTGGAGCGATGCGCAGGTTGGGTGACAAAGGGCTGTCCGCAAGCGGCCAGGACTCTTGCTGGCTCGGCCGGCTTCTGCGCGGTATCATCGCCCTGGCTTTCCCTCTGGCGCTGGTCGCTGCTGAAGGGCGGTGCGAAGCAGGCCGAGCGCAGGAGCTACGTCTCGTGCGCCACGGTTGGCCGAGTAGTTGCGCACCAGCTGAGCTTCCCGGAGTGCCGGACAGCGCCCGCGTAGCGCAGTGGCTGGAGGAGCTAGTCCGAAGGGACCTTCTCCGCCTGGCTAACTGCGGCTTTCTATTGGCGAGGCTTGACTCTGGGGTGGCGACAAGGACTCGGGGCGGTTTCTTCGCCGAGCTCTACTACAGTGCCGGCCCTCGGCTTCGACATGGTCAGGTCGAAACCAGGATAAGTGATCCCTCACCGGAGTTGCCTTCGTCACAGGGGCAGAAGTTGCAGGAAACGCTCCCCCTATCCCAGCTACCGCGATACCTGCACCAGATGCAGCAGAGTCTGCTGAACTCGGGCCACCCCTATTTCCTCGCCCGGATCGAGTCGGTGCAGCTGATCGCCGACACCGTTCGACTCGGCCTGATCCTGGAGCAAGGCCCTCTCGTGAAGCTGAGGGGAGTGGAATTTCCCGGTTTGCGGCAGACGCGTCCGAGCACCCTGGCAAGGCACTTCGGGTTGCGGGCGGGCGCACCGTTTCGCCTGCGTGAGGTCGAGCGAGGCCTGCAGCGATTGCGGAGGCTCCCGTACGTCCGCAGGGCCTCCGCCTGGCAACTCTCCCTCGACGAGCGAGGAGAGGGTCATCTGAGCGTGTGGGTTGAGGAGGTCAATACGAACCAGTTCGAAGGGCTATTGGGTTACGTTCCCGGGGAGAACGGGGACAGGGGCTACGCGGTAGGGAGACTGGATTTCCGGTTTGGGAACCTCTTTGGCACCGGGCGGAGCGTAGGCGTCCACTGGAATCGCAAGGATCGTCTGAGCCAGGAGATGGAGCTGTCCTACACAGAGCCGTTTCTGGGTCGACTTCCCCTCGAATTGGGGGGCCAACTTCGGCAGCGGGTCCAGGATTCCCTGTATGTCGAGCGAGCTCTGGGATTGCGGCTGCAGCTAAACTGGAACGACCCGTGGCAGCTTGCTGCCGAAGCGGGGCGGGAGGTCGTTTCGCCGGGTCGACAAAGAGGGGCGGTTCCGGCCAGTCGGGGGTGGAGCGTGGGGGCCGCGATTTTGACCGACCAGCGAGATGACCCCCGTACACCCCGCTCGGGGTTTTTGTATCAGACAGGAGTCCGATTGACGGACCGCTCGTACCCCTGCTGCGTCCGGAGCACAGACAGGCAGATTTCCGCCGATCTGGAGGTGTTCGTGCCTCTCAGCCGTGTGCACGTAGAGGCCCTTCAGCTTCACCTGCGCACCCGGCGTTCGTCCCGGCCATCCATGTCCGTCGCAGAGCTCTTTCGATTAGGAGGAGCGAGCAGTCTGCGTGGGTACCGGGAGGACCAGTTTCTTGGCAGTGATGTCCTGTGGGTGAACCTGGAGCATCGGTATCTCCTCGGCGATTTGTCCTGGGTTTTCGCCTTTCTCGATCTTGGGCACATCGGACGCCGCCCTGCTGGCCCAGCTCTCTGGCGTGCTGGCTACGGCCTCGGGATTAGGCTCCCGCCCGTGGGCGGTGTCGGGCAGTTCGAACTGGATCTCGCTTTGGGCCAGGGAGACGGACTCTCCGAGGCCAAGCTCCACTTGCGGCTCCTCACTGGCTTTTGAGGCGTGGCTTGGGGCACCGGGGAGCCCGGGATAAGCGGTTTCCGGGATTGGGCTTGCATTTTCGTACCCCGGCGGTTAAATTCGCGGGCGCGTTGGACGGAGTGGGCGTTGGCATTTCCCCCGATTGGGCGAGGGTAGGCTTGTCGCAGGGTAGCTTGCTTTCGGGCCTCATCGGACTGACGAGGCCGGTCAACGCGGCGATTAGCTTTCTCTCGATAGGAATGGGTGCCGCGGTAACCGGGACCCTGGAGCCAGGGGTCAAAGTTCTGCTGGCTGCCCTCTCGGGGACGCTCATCGGGTCGGCTGGCAACGCCATCAACGACTACTATGACATCGACATCGACCGCATCAATAAACCCCACAGGCCGATCCCCTCGGGGAGGGTGAGCCCCCGTCAGGCGATGGCCCTGGCGATCGCCTTATTTGTGGCCGGGGTCGCCATGGCTTTCGGGGTAGGGCCGGCGGCTGTGCTCGTAGCCTCGGTCGCCACCCTGCTTCTGGTGGCCTACAGCTGCTGGCTGAAGCGCACGGCCCTGTGGGGCAATCTTACCGTGAGTGCGGTAACGGGTGCGGCGTTCGTCTATGGGGGATTGGCGGTCGGGAGGGTGCGTGCTGCTCTGATCCCTGCTGGATTCTCTTTTCTTTTTCATCTCGGCCGGGAAATCGTGAAGGATGTTGAAGATCTCCCGGGCGACCGCCAGGCACGGGCGAAGACTCTGCCCATCCTGCACGGGGTTCGCGCTGCACAGTGGGCTGTAACGGTGGTCTTTTCGCTGCTGATTGTGGCCACGTGGCTTCCGTACGTCTTCGACCTGTACAACCAGCTTTACCTCTGGATTGTGATACTGGGTGTGGATACCGTCCTGGTCTACTCCCTGTTGGTTCTCTGGACGGATATCCGGCCGAAGCGATTGGCCTTTGTGAGCAACTTGCTGAAAGCGGACATGCTTGTCGGTCTGCTGGCCATTTATCTGGGGCGGCAGGGATGAGGGCCGTTGTCCAGAGGGTGAGCCAGGCGAGCGTCAGAGTTGACGGACAGGTGGTGGCCCAGATCGGTAAGGGCCTGGTGGTGTTGGCCGGGATACGGGTAGGAGATTCCCGGGGGGACGCTGACTACCTGGCGGACAAGATCCTCAACCTGCGCATTTTCGAGGATCAGGCCGGAAAGCTGAACCTCTCGGCCCTCGACGTGGGAGCCGAGCTCTTAGTCGTATCCCAATTCACACTCTACGGCGATGCACGGCGCGGGCGAAGGCCCAGCTTTACCGAGGCGGCTCCCCCAGAGCAGGCGAAGCCGCTCTTTGACTACTTCCTCGACAGGCTCCGTCTGAGCCCCTTGCGGGTCGAGGAAGGCGTGTTTGGTGCGATCATGGAAGTCGAGATCCACAACCAAGGCCCCGTTACGATCATCCTGGACAGTCCAGGGCGCGAAGGTGCGAGATGAGCCTTCTGGATCTGCGCGGGAAAAGACTGATTCTGGCTTCCCAGTCGCCGCGGCGAGCTCAGTTGCTTCGTCTCCTGGGCCTTGAATTTGAGGTGCGAAATAGCGGTCTGGTTGAGGAGAACCACGGGCCAGCCGATCCGGTGGAGCATGTGCTGGCGCTCTCGCGCAGGAAGGCGGAGGCCGTTGCCGCCGGCGTGGGCGAGGGCTACGTGGTGGCTGCCGATACCATCGTGGTTCTGGACGGGGAAATCCTCGGCAAACCGAGGGACGAAGCCGAAGCGTACGCGATGCTGCGGCGGCTAAGCGGGAGGAGCCATCGCGTGTACACCGGCTTCACGGTAATCGAGAAGCCTTCAGGACGCTCCCTTTCCGACTTTGAAGTAACAGACGTCCATTTCCGTCCCCTGGACGATGAGGAGATTTGGGCCTACATTCGGACCGGCGGCCCGATGGATAAGGCCGGAGCTTATGGGATCCAGGATCTCAGCGCTATCTTCGCCGATCGCATTGTCGGCTGTTTCTACAACGTGGTCGGCTTCCCGTTAGCGAAGTGGTATCAGCGGATGCGGGACTTCGTGGCTGGCTCATGAGCGAAGCATCGATCGGTGCCATTC
Source organism: candidate division KSB1 bacterium (assembly GCA_034506315.1). Taxonomy (GTDB): domain Bacteria; phylum Zhuqueibacterota; class Zhuqueibacteria; order Oleimicrobiales; family Geothermoviventaceae; genus Zestofontihabitans. The sequence continues at coordinate 49,767 of JAPDPT010000006.1, forward strand.
TGCGCGAGGCGCGGGAAAGGAAGGGGATTTCGGAGGAAGAGCTCTACGAGCGGACCCGAATCCTCCCCCAGTACATCCGCTATCTCGAAGAGGACAAGCTGGATTTCTTACCAGAGCCGTATGTCCGGGGGTTTATCCGAACTCTCTGCGCGGCCCTGGAGATCGATGCCGGGCCCCTATTGAGCCAGGTGAGCGCACTTCTCCACCCTTTGGATCAGCAAGTGGCAGCAGAAGGGCAGCCTGAGCAGGGAACGCAGGGTTCGCGGCGGACCATCCACGCGGGGGATGTTCTGGCTGCGATCCTAATCCTGGGCGTCCTGGGCGGGCTCGCGTTCGCCTACCTGCGTTTCCGCGAAAAGTGGACCGTGCCCAAAGCCGGCCTGATCCAGGAGATTCCCCTCGAGAAAGGGATCGAGGCGGAGGCGGCCGGCGCCCCGCAGGGAGCTGGCGAGCAAGCACCGGCACCAGTAGGGAGCGAACGTGTACGGCTCGCTGTCCGCAGCACGGATAGCTGCTGGGTTCGGATCGTGGCCGACGACAGCACGGAGTACGAGCTTCTCCTCCCGCCGGGCGGGCAGAGGCAGTTCGAGGCCACGAGCAACTTTTACCTCAAATGCGGAAACGCAGGGGGATTGGTCGTAACAGTCAACGATCGCGAGATCGGCCCTCTGGGTAAGCGGGGGGAAGTAACGGAGATTTGGATCGACAGAAACGGCGAGGTGCGCAGGCGGACAGAGGCTCCAAAGCCTCAAACCGCCCCGTGATCATTCGCACAGAAGGTTAGATGGACCGATGAAGGAGAGCGAAAATCTCAGGGCAAAGAGCCGAGCTTTTGTCATCTTGCTCGCGGCACTGGCGCTCCATTGTGCCCAGCAGAGGAAGGAGCCCTCATCGCCTTTGCTGTTGGGGGGACTGAGCCCGGATAGCCTGTTCCAGCGGTTGCCTCGCTGGAAACAGGTCTACGAGTCTTACAGCCCGGATAGCTCCGCAGTGAAGCTTCTTCGGGGCCTGCAGGAACCGGTGGAGGTGCTCGTCTTCTTGGGCACGTGGTGCGAGGACAGCGAACGGGAGGTTCCACGCCTGGCGAAGACCCTCGACGTGGTGGGAAATAGCCACATTGCAGCCCGGTATCTTGGGGTACCCCGCAGTTTCCGCGAGACGGACGACGCGGCAGCCCAGTACGAGATCGTGGCAGTACCCACATTCATCGTGCGGAAAGGGGCGGTTGAAATCGGTAGAATCGTGGAGACGCCCAAGACCCGCATCGAAAACGATCTGGTTGCCATTCTCCTGCACGCTGATCTGATTCGGGAGGAAGAGTGATTCGCCTCGATCTCGTGGCTGCCTCAAAATTAAGGCGGGTCTATCTGATCGGGATTGCCGGCTCGGCTATGGGGACCCTGGCCGCCATGTTGCGCGAAAAGGGCTTTGAGGTTTCCGGCGCCGACGAACACATCTACCCGCCGATGGACTCCTTCCTTCGGGAGCAGGGCATCCCGGTTTACGAGGGTTTCGACCCCCGACACCTGCAGCCGCACCCGGATCTCGTGGTCATTGGCAACGCCCTCTCCCGCGGAAACGTCGAGGTGGAGTACGTACTCGACGAAGGCATCCCCTACGCTTCCCTGCCCGAGGTCCTGCGGGAATTTTTCATCCGGGGGCGGACGAGCATCGTGGTTGCGGGAACCCACGGCAAGACGACGACCACGGCCCTCATCGCCTGGATACTGTCCCACAGCGGGCGGGATCCAAGCCTGTTTCTGGGCGGCATCGCCAATAACTGGGGCAGGGGATACCGTCTGGGATCAGGTGACTGCATCGTAGTGGAAGGCGACGAGTACGACACGGCCTTTTTCGACAAGGGGCCAAAATTCTTCCACTACCTCCCGCGTGTCCTCGTCGTGACGACCGTCGAATTCGACCACGCCGACATCTATCGGAGCCTGGAGGACATCCAGCTCAACTTCCGGCGCCTGGTGAATCTCCTGCCGCGGAAGGGTCTTCTGGTGGGCTGGGGGGAGGATCCGATCGTGCGGGACCTGTTCTCCCGGGCCCATTGCCCAGTAGTGTCCTACGGCCTGTCGGACGGCTGTGACTGGAGGGCCCGGGACATCGCCGTCGACGAGCACGGTACCTCTTTCGAGGTTCACCTTGGCTCGCAGCAGGTCGGCAGGTTTCGGGTCCCGTTGTTCGGGGAGCACAACGTGCGGAACACCCTGGCGGCGATGGCGGTCTGCCGTTGGCTCGGGTTGACCGACGCTGAGATCGCTGAGGGACTGGCCTCTTTCCGAGGGGTCCGGCGAAGGCTTGAGCTCCGCGCGGAGGTCAACGGCATCGCCATTTTCGACGATTTCGCCCACCACCCCACGGAGGTTCGTGAGACCCTCAAGGCCCTGCGTCTTCGGTATCCGCAGCGTCGGATCCTCGCTCTGTTCGAGCCGCGCACGGCTACGTCGCGGAGGGCGGTCTTTCAGGAGGAATACGCACGGTCTTTCGACGCAGCGGATGCGGTCGTCATCGCCCCGGTCCACCGGCCCGATAAAACCGGTGGGGACCCGGTGCTGGACACGGCCCGGCTGGCCGCTGATCTGAGATCGCGAGGGATCCCCGCTTGGGCCGAGCCAAGCATCGAGCGCGTGGCCGAAAGGGCCCTGGAACTGTTATCCCCCGGACATGTGCTGATCACTCTGAGCAACGGCTCATTCGGTGATATTCACACCAAGCTCGTGACCGCGCTCCAGGAGCGCTTGCAGAGATCGTAGAGCAGATACGAAAGGCAGGTGTGGTTTATGGCGGCAGAAATGGAGAAGCCTCGAGGAGGCCGCAAGGCGCGCCCCTCGCAGGATCAGAGGCGCTCGCCTCGCCCGGACCGGCGCAAGGACCGCGAAGGCGAAGTGCATATCCCGAAGATCGACCGAATTCTTATCGACGTCCAGCGGCGGCTGCGGGACTCGATCGATCGAGTGGTTCTCGAAGGACTGGACTCCTTCGAACGGAAGCGGATTCACCGCTTTTTCCAGCGGATCGAGGGAATTGAGACCCGCACAGTGCGTGAGGGGGACCAGTACAAACTCCACGTGATCCCGGTGGGCAACATCCAGAAGCTGGCGAGGGACAAAGCGGAGGAGGTCCTGCGTACAGGACAGCCGGTCAGCCTTCCGCCGATGGGCAGCTACGAGCGCTACCTCGTTCACACAACCCTCAAGGACATCGAAGGGATCGAGACGGAAAGCCAGGGAGAAGGCGAAAACCGGCACGTGGAGATTCGCCCCAAGCGATTTGGACGCTCCCTGAAGCGGATCATCAAGAAGATCCGGCTGTTCTGAGAGGCAGCCCTTACCGCAGGGGCCGGGGGTCTACGAAAACCAGATCGGGTTCGTAAGAGCGAAATGATCTCCTCTCTCGCGGGTGAAGAGGGACGCCCGCACGTAACCGGAGTCCTGATGAGGGGGGAAGGGCAGTTCGGTCTCGAAGCGGTAGACCAGGCGGTTGGGGCGGAGGATGCGGTAGAGGGTTTCTCCAGAGCTGCGTCCCAGCCAGAGGCGGATCTCCCGGACATATCCGAATTCTGGGGTAGAGGCCGCGTAGACGTAGAGCGAGCGGGGCCGTTCGGTGGCGGCCTCCCCTGCCTGTAGGCACGAGCCGTCTCCCTTCACGCCGCGGATTTCGACAAATGGGCCGTCGGTGATGACCGCGCGGGCCCGTCGGAGTTGCCGCAGCAGTTCCTCCCGCGTGGGAGGACCGTCCAAACGCACCACGGTCTTGGCTCGCCCGAATAGTTGCCGGTGACCTTCGCGCATGGAGACGAACGGCAGTCCGATTTGGCGGAATCGCCCGAAGTTTCCGTGCGCGTCATTGCCGGCCAGCAGGCCCAGCCGCCGTCCGGCGACCAGAAGCTGAACCCACAGGGCGAGAGCGCGATCAAAAGAGGCATCGAAATCGCCGTTCAGGCACTGGAGGCCGTCCAGCCGCGTCCAGGACAGATCCTCCAGACTCCACTTGCCCCTGCGCAAAAGCAGCCACTCGAGGAAGGGGACCGGCGAACCGGGGTGAGCTGCAGCCACGAGGGGCTCCTCTCCTACCTGGTCCAAGACCTCGGGTAAAAGATGCTGAGGCTTCGTGCGGAGCCAGCGCTCGGCGCTGTCGCCGTCTCCGGCGAAAAAACGGCGGCTCCCGACAATCAGCAGGTGCACGTTTCTCCCCCTGCGGTTTCCGACGGACAGCTCCTCACCCGGGAGCACCACAAAGTCCTGCAATTCGGTCTGTAGGCGGTCGAGTTCGGCCCAGAGCAGCCGCCACTTGGGAAAGTCCCGATGATGGGTGAGTGGATCGTCGGGATGGTCGTCGAGGTCGTAGCTGTGGTCGGTGATGGCGAACCAGTGTAGGCCGGCAGCGCGAGCCAGAACAATCGTGGGCTCCCAGGGAGAACCGAACTCCACCTGATCGGCGGTCAGGTGGCTGTGCGTGTGCAAGTCTCCTGCAAACCAGCCCGACGGGTAAGGCAGGCCTTCTTCGGCGAGGTAGACCTCAAAGGGGGAGTGGGAGGTACGGCGGTAATTGTCCGCTGCGTAGGTTCGAAGGGACTCTCCGACTTCCACCCGGATCTCCGGAAGCACGTGTGCGAGCCCCTTGGCCCCGGCCGGAGGCTCGAGGAACAACACCTGCCAGTACCAGGGGGTATCGATCGTCTGAGGGCCCAACTCGAAAACCTGTCGGATCTCTGGAAAGCCCGGGACCCGCAGGGTCACCTGAACCTCAAGGAGCCTCACGGGGTGGCGGTGCGCGTCTTTCACGAGGAGGAGAATCGGAAGCTTCTGCCTGGGTTCCACACGGTGAGGTACGTCCAGCACAATCTCCGGCTCCTTTCGGCGCAGGATGTTGGGGATAACCGCTGGGCTATAGTGGATCTCGGCGTACGCAAGTGGAAGTGCGATCACTTCGCGTCCTCGCGGATCTTGGTGGGTTCGTTCTCCTGCCCCTGGTTCACAAGACACGGCTCCGGACCGCCAGGTGCCGCGGATTTGTCGCGGTGGCAAGCGCAGGGCGCAGGTCGCAGATCCCTGCCACGATGCCCCTTGCAGCCGAGGTCGTCGCCGGCTTGGGCTTCAGTCTCTTTCCACCCATTCCGCTGTGGCCATGGATGTGCCCAGGCTGTAGCGGATCGTCCGCGGCAAGTCCGGGCGCCGGGCATCGAAGTAGACCTCCAGCCTGGCCCCAGCCCTGGAGAAGCGGCTGGTGAGCAGATCCGTTTTCCAGGTTCTACGGCTTGGGCCAGCCGGTCGGAAGACGGCCAGGGCGTAGCTCCGTTCGTGGTCCCGAAACACCCGCACCTGGGCCTCCATGGGCACAGCCTCCTGATCGATGGCCACCGTGAAGCTGGTGTCCGGGTGCCGGATATTGACGAGCAGGTCCAGGAGTGATACGACATCGAGACAGGGCGAGGAGACTGCCCATTCCTGCGGCGTAGAGCTCTGGGCCGGCCGGATCAGCTTAGCCTGGCGCTCGGCGTAATGGATCTCCCACTCCCCGGTCAAGTTCCGCTGGTGGATCCGCTTCGTTACAGCATGGAGGTGGCGGTTTTCGGGAAAGTACACCGCAATGTAGGAATTCTGTACGGCGAACACCGTGGACGCCAGGCGCCCCGTGTTCATGGTGATTCGGACTGCGCGCGCCCTCTTCCCGTTGACGACCACGGTGTCGGAGACCGTTACAGTCAGTTCCCCCACCCCCATGCCCAAATAGTGGACCTGGTAGCGCCACGTACGACTCTTGCTCGCGGGGCTACCTTCGCCTGCGGCCACGGCGTGAGGGCCAACGTTAAGGGTCCCTATCCAGATGGCGAGGAGGAAGAAGGGAGTGCTGGCACAACCCCGTAGCGGATCCGGCCTGGCCAAGGACATCACAGACTGCCCGAGAGCGTGAGAGAAAAGTTCCGGACCTCTGCCATGTTGCGTTCGATGAACGTGTAGTAGTAGGCCAGCGCATTGTTGGCGGCCAGCTGGAGCGCATAGCGACCCAGGTGGAGGGTCAGGCGGAGGTCGAGCACCTTCATCGGAACGCGCGGGTCCATTGTGAAAAGCTGCACCCGCTCCACCCGGCTTGCGTACCGATAGTCGGCGTTGAGCTCAACCGGCCCGAGCCGGGCCCACGGAGAAACGACCGCCATCCGGCGGGGGCGATACGCGAGGGGGAGCTTGTAGACGAGGTCCCGGTGGTCCAGAAGCGTAAGGCCCACCCGCAGCCCTAGGCGGCTTCCCCACCAGCTCCCCTCGCTGGTGAGATCCAGGCCCTGAATACGGGCCCTCGTCACGTTTTGGAATTGCACGGTTAGAAACGGGTCGGGGACGGCCTCGATCAAATTCCAGTAATCGCTACGGAAGGTCGCCACATCCACGTACCACTGGCCGGAAAGCTGCTGGCGGAGACCGATCTCTACGTTCTCCGACGTCTCACTCTTCAGCCCAGGATTGGGCACGATATGGAGTCCGGCAAAATCGAGCCGCAGGAAGCGCTCGGTGACCGAGGCAGCCCGAAACCCCTTGCCGTAGGCGAAGCGAAGGGAGGTGCTGCGGATGGGCTTGCACGTCAGCCCGAGGCGGGGGCTGAAGCGATCCTCGGAGAAGGGCTCGCCGACGAGATGATAGGTGTCCCACCTCGCTCCCAAGACAAGGGAGGCCCAGCTGAGGGGGCGCCAAGCGTGCTGCAGGAAGGGTCCGACCTGTTCCCCCCTGTGACGCCCAATGTACTTGTTGTGGCCGATGTCCCGCTTGTACTCGAGGCCAGCGGTGAACGAATGCTTCGGATGCGGCAGGTAGTTAATTTGAAGCTCGCCGCCGAGCCCGTACGCCGGGTTGAAGTCGCCCGATCGCCGGTACTGGTTGCCCATCAGGCTCTGGAAGAGCGAAATCCTCCCCTCCAGGCTCAAGGTAGGCGACAGGGCCTGGGCGTAACGGAGATAGGCGTTCAGGGCGTTAATCCGGGCCCGAATCTTGCGGTCAGACACAGGAACCACGAAGGGATGATTCTGATTGAGCCACTGAATGAATTCGCCCCGTTTGTCGTTCTCGTACGAGGTGTACAGAGTGAGGGACCCTCCCCAGGGAAGCCCCGTCCGGATCTTGACGGACGCATTGTAGCGGCGGAAATGGCCATTCTCCTGATATCCCGTCGACTCGTGGCGTCCGAGCGTAAGATCGACGCCCACCGGGCCCAAGTAGCGCGCATGGTGGATATCCACGCGATCGTAGTGGAGGGTGCGTTCGGTCCAGCGCCACTCGGGGTAGATGGGCCGATCGTAGACGCCGGCGGTCATGCGGAAAAGGGTGCGCGGAACCCGGGATGGCGGCCGGGTGATCACCTGAATGACGCCTCCCAGGGCGTTGGAACCGTACAGTGCGGAAGCTGCCCCCTTGACCACCTCGATGCGCTCGATATCCAGGACGGGCAGGATGTCCCAATTGATCTCGCCCGTATCCCCAGCCATCGCGGGTACCCCATCCACGAGGAATAGCACGCGGGTGCCCGCACCGCGACTGTAGCCGGAGCACGCCCGAATGTTGATGTGATTTCCCACGAAGTGCACACCCGGGACGTACTGCAGGGCCTGATCCATCCGGAGAGCAGAGCGGGCAGCGATCTCCGCGGAAGAGAGAACGGCCATACTGTGGGCGGCTTCGTCCAGAGGCAAGGCAGAGCGACTTGCGGTCACCACAATCGGCGACACCTCGACCACGGTCGGCCGCAGTTCGATACGGACGTAGGTGGTCTCGCCGGCCCGTACGGTCACGTCCGGTATTTCCTGAGGTGCGTAGCCCATCATCGATGCCCGCAGGGAGTATCTTCCCGGTATCAGTCGCGGGATGATGAAGGCTCCCCCCAGGTCGGAGCTTGCCCCCCAGTGCGAGCCGACGACCATCACGTTGGCCCCGGGCAGGGGGGCCCCTGTGCGGGCATCGGCAACCTCACCTTTGATTGTCCCCGCCGTTGGTCCGGCAGTGGCCACCTCCATGGGAAGAGCCAGCAGAAAGGCCACGCAGCGGATCCAGGCACCCTTCACGGCTGCACCTTACGAAAGTCCACCGTGATGTTTATGCCGCGCACCGTGTCTCCCTTAGCCACGTAAACCTGGCCCGGCTGACCGGGATGCTCCGGGTCCTCGTAGATCCCGAGTTCCCGAAACTTGAATTCCCCGGCCACCTGAGAGATGGAGAAGACGCCAATGTACTTCAGCGTGTCCGGGGTGACGTCCAGGATGAAGTCATCGTACGCCACGCCGACCGGGCGCGTGAGGTCCATACCGCGCGCGGTCAGGTAATCCACCTGCTGCTCCGGGATGATGGGAAAAGCGGCCAGGACCACAATCTGGATGTCCGGAAGCCACTGTCCGAGATAGGTGATGCGTCCCGCCAGGAACCCCCCTCGCATAATGAGAGCTGGGTCTGCGTAGATGTCCACACTGTCGCGGACGGGGTGCTCGCGCGTCAGGTCGATGGCCTGCGGGAGCAGGCTATTGCGGCGCGTGTACAGGCCGAGGATGCTGGAGATGGACCAGGTTCGGCCCTTCTCCTTCCACAGCACCCCCACGGCCTCGTAGTGGCCGAGGGGAAGCAGGATCTCGTACTCCACTGTGTCCTGCCAGAAGGGGAGAGGCCCGCTCAGGCCCAGGTCGAGGAGCGCCTTCGGAGGGAACGTCTTGGCCACGGCTACCTGCACCTGATCCGTGTTGGGTGGGAGCTTGTCGAGGAAGATCACGCGCCCCCGAATCTTGCTGTGGATAGGGGCCAGTCCGTGATCGACGCTGCAGGAAAGGAGGAGCAACAGGGAAAGAACAAGGACGCCCACAGCGAGCGTTGTCCGTGCACGGCGATCCTCTCGGCTCATGGCCCGAACCGTACCACCTTTCGTGTGATTTCGGGTCCAGCCGGGCTGGCTGCTCGCAGAACATAGACCCCTGCCGGCAAAGGTCGCCCGGCATCGTCGCACCCGTCCCAGGAGAGAAACACCTTGTCCCCAGACGCGGGGGGAGAAACAAGCCAGGTGCGCACGCAGCGGCCGGTGATGTCCACTGCACGGACTTTGACCTCTCCCGCGCGCGGAATGCCAAGAACCAGCGTAGCGCTCCCGCGGAAGGGATTAGGGAAGACCTCGAGCGTGCCGTACTCCCGCGGAAGAGGAGACCGTGCTCCATCCACAGCCTCCACCTGTTGGGCACGGATCAGCCGCTGCACCGGCTCGCGCACGTTTTGCAGCAGTTGCTGGGCTACTTCCGGGGGCTGGTTGGCGGGAAGGAGGTAGAGCCGGGAGCTCGCGAAATCATAGGTTCCGTAGACCCCCTCCTCAAGTTTGATGCCGATGTCGCCATAGGACTTTCGGTCCCCGGTGTCCTGCGTCCCGTCGTCGGTACCCCCGGAAGCGTTGTCGCGGTAGTAGAGCAGTTGCCGGTTACCGAGCCTGGGCACGTCCAGGATGCTCACGATGCTTCCCTGGGGACCGCTCAGCAGAAACCAGTTGAGCCCGGGCACGTCCAGGGTGCGATTGGGGCTGTCTGGTGTCCCGTCAATCAGGACGCCGGAATTGCGGGGATTGTAGAAGCGCATCCCAATCGCATTAGCGTTGAGGTCCAGGGACTGGCGGATGAGCGAGATCCTCAGCTCTTTGGCGAACTCTCGTGCTCCCGCCCCCAGCTCCACCGAGAAGGGGTAGAAGCGCGAAGTGAACGTAAACGTTGTCCTCAGGGGTTTGATGAGGGCCTTGGCCCGCCGGATGACTCGCACGGGACCGACCCGGGCCTGGATGGCCTGCGTCACAATGTCCACCTCCTCATTGATCTCAAACAGAGAGGAGAGGACAAACATTTTCAGCCGGATCTTCTGGGTATCGACCAGGTCCACGCCACTGCCGCCGTGATCGGGCGAGATGGCCAAATCTTTCAGCGCGACGGTTCCGCCAAAGGAGGCGTAGTAGAAGCGACTCCTGATCTCGTCCCGTGTGGAGTCGTAGCTCATGGCGTAGAGTTCCGGGGACTGGAATCCCTGCGGCACCCGATACAGATAAACATAGCCCTGATGTCCCTGACCGTCTGCCAGCTCGATTTCAATCCTGCCGGCCGATGCGTCTGCACCCTCGGGCCAAGCTGTGATCGGCGCAGGGTCGCCTACGTCGCGGAGCATGAAGACGACTTCGTCGGGCGAGTCTGGGTCGCCGTCCAAAAGGCCATCATCCGGGGCGAAAAAGGCATCCGGGCCGGGCCCGACCTCGTCCACCTGGAGGGGGATGGGACGGAACCGGCCGGTCTCGGCATCGTAGGCGTAGCCTCCCACCTCGCCAACGGGTGTACCAATAAGGGTCGAGAGAGAGCTGCCGTAGACCACCACGGGCTCATAGGGACGCTCCGCGAAAGGTGCCTGGGCCCGTGCAGACGCTGCCGCAAGAGCGAAAAACAGGAACACACCTACCGCGCTGACGCCTCGTGGGACCAGTCCACCGGCCGCTTGCGCCGGCCCGCTTTCGTAGGGCAGCCTCATCGGACCAAGAGCAATTTGGTGAAGAAAACCCTTCCCGCCGCAGCGACGCGGACCACGTAGACCCCAGAGGGCAGAGCCTCCCCTCGCAGGTCTCGGCCCGTCCAGACAAACTCGAGGTTTCCGCCTCCCAGGTCGCGGAGGGTGTCGCTTCTCAATCTGCGACCGAGGGCGTCGTAAATCGCGACACGCGCCTCTCGAACCCCGGGCAAGACGAGTCGGATCCGTGTGCTCTCATTGAAGGGATTGGGCAAGGCAACCAACTCTCCCCCCTTGCCCGCCGGGACGATCACCCACACTTCTTGCGAGAGGGTTCGATGGCCGTCGAAATCCTCCTGGCGCAATCTATAGGCGTAGGTGCAACCCGGTGGCGGAGCATCCGCGAATCGATAAGCGCGAGGAGAGGTAGAGCTCCCCTGACCCGGAACAAACCCGATGACCTGCCAGCTTTGGCCATCCTGGGACCGTTCCACGTAGAAGCCGAGGTTCCTTCGTTCGGACCCCGTGACCCAGAGGAGAAAGACCGAGTCGGCCACCACGTGCGCCCGGAAGTCCGCCAGCTCCACCGGCACGACGAGTGCCGACGCGACGTTAGAAACGGGTGCGGGTGTTCCTGCCTCGTCCAGGGCGCGCAGGGCGAAGTAGTACGCCACTCGAGGTTGCAGCCCGGTGTAGAGGCGCGTTTCCCGTTGGCCAGCGGGAAGCGGAGAAAGGCTATCTGGAAGGGGAGTAGCTGCGGCGAACCACTGTTCCAGGGCCACGGAATCCGCCCCGATCGATTCCGGAGGGCAGAGGCTGAAACGGATGTCGTAGCGTTGCGCCTGGCCATAGGGGCCGTCGTCTCCCGGAGCAGTCCACTCGAGGCGGACCGCACCCTCGCCTTCGGGAGTGGCCATAAGATCCACGATGGGCGCAGGGGGGATCGTATCCGGCCACTGAACCTCGTAACGCACCCGGAGGGGGTTTTCCCACCAGCGCAGGAAGGTCTCCCCGGTCTCCTTCGTCTGATGGCCGGGCAGCAGATAGGTCCAGGTGGCGAAGGACGACTGGCCGGTTATGGTGCCACCGTACAGGTATACGCCGGCGTCCCCGTACGAATGCCCGTCGCCGGTGTCCTCCGTGCCGTCGGCCGTGCCCGATGGCGCGTCCAGATAGTAGAATCGCTGCTGGGTTCCAAGCCTGGGAATGTCGGCAAGCGTCAGGATCGTGCCCTGCCTGCCGGTAACCATCCACCAATGGCGAGCTGGCGTGGGCAGAGTCTTGTCCACGGGATCGGCGACGCCGTCGATCCTCAGGGAGTCATTTCGCTCGCTGATCAGGTACATGCCAATGGCGTTCGCATTGAGGTCCAAGGACTGCCGGAGGTGGTAGACGCCAAACTCGGTTCCGATATTGCCTCCGCCGCCGACGTAGAAACATCGCGGGTAGAAACGGGCCACAAAGGTGATCTCCTGCTCGAGGATGTTCTGGTAGACCAGCTTGGCGCGGAGCCTCCGCAACACGCGCACCGGTCCCCCCTTGTAGTCGGTCCCCATCCGCTGGATGTTCTCCTCGCTCAGGGCGTAGCTTATGGCGCCCCGGTACTTCCCCTTGACCCGCTGCTTCTGCCGGTCCACCAGATCCGTGTCGGTGCCTCCCCCTGCTTCGGTGATGTGGATATCCGCGAGGATGCCCTTGCTGTTAAACCCCACGAGGTAGAAACGGCCGAGCACTCGGTCTGCGCGTCCATCGAAGTCCAAATAGGTGGGTATATGGGCTGTCAGGGAATCCGGGACATTCTGAAAGAGATAGATCCACCCGCGTTCCGTTGGGTCCAGGGGGTCGGTCAGCTCAATCTCCACGCGGGGTCGACGGCCCCTCGGTGGGACCTGGACCCAGAAGCCGTCCGGCACTTTGGCGCCGACATCAGCTGAGAAGAACACGAGCTCGTCGTCGGGATCCAGAAGGCCGTCGTCCGCGCGGAAATAGTCGCCGTCGCGAACCTCGTCGATCTGGAAAGGAATGGCGCGCCACCGACACGAGTCGGCATCGTACGCAAACGCGTGAAGTGCGTGTACAGGAGCCCCCAGAAGCTCCGGCACCGAGCTACCGCGGAGCAGGATCGGCTCGAACGGGCGCTGGAGGGTCGGAGAGATGACCTCTGCCCCCGATGAGTACGCCGCCACGACAAGGACCACCGTTGCTGTGGTTCCCGCCAGGATCCTGAGCCGGCGACCCCCGGGGCCGTTTCTCGGTTTAGCCGCCATTTCACCCTCCTACTGGGCGCTGCCTTGTGGCATATTAGACATTCGGACAGGAAAAAGCAATGCTGAACTCTGCCCGTTTTCGGCTGGGGTTGCGAGTCAGGGGGAAGAGTGAGAGGGCTACGGGTGGGGAATCAAAAAAGAAGCGGCCCCGAGGCCGCTTCGCGATCCGGTGAGTGTGTGAGCGCGCTCAATATCCGAAGGCGTAGACCTGCCGAAAGGTGGCGTCGCCAAGAGAGGGATCGATGGCGCCGAAATCGTCCCAGCGCCGGATCCGACTGAGGATGCAGTCGATCACGTCGGGATCGTTCAGGGTGGAGGAGACAACCTCGACGTTCTTTACGGTCCCCTCGGGAGTGATGGTGAAACGCACGACCACCTTGCCCTTCAGATCCGGATTCCGGCGCAGCGCCCGCTGATAGCAGTACTGAATGGCTGCGTTGTGGGAGCTGACTACGGCGGAGACCGCATCGGGGTCGCGGCTTCCGGCCCCACCCTTGCCTTCGGTGACCGGGGAGGCAGACGAGACAATGAGATCGCCGCTGCGCGTGAGGGAAGCGGCTTCTGCAGCGCTGAGCCCGCTGACGAGATCATCGATGCTGGCTACGGCGCTGGCGCGACCGCCGCGAATGCCGTGTCCTCCGCCGGAACCCGATCCGGCGCCGCCGCTGCCCGATCCCTGTCCGGGCGCGCCGGTGGTTCTCAATCCGCCGACACCGGAGAGCTTCGAATCCAGATCGGAGCCGAGGGAGCCCACCTCACCGAGGACGTCCTGGACGCCTTCCCCGCTGCCGGATCCCCCGCCCGAGGTGAGAAGGGCCAATACGCCGGCGCCGGAGGCTTGGCGGACGATTTGGGCTCTACCCTCCTGGCGGGCGGCCGCTGCTCGGCTGCGCGCCTCAGCCCGCGCCTCGGCAGTGGCAGGGCCTAAGCGACCCCGCCCTTCCCGGGCCCCCTCGCCGCCCCCTTCCTCGGCGCCTCGCCTTGGTTGGGCAGTTTCCGGAGGGGCCGCAACGCCAGGGCCTGCTCCGGCTCGCTTTTGAACCTTGGGGAGCTCGCGGTCCAGGACCAGGCGCACGTAGCGCTTCTGAATCCTCTCAATCTCCTCCTGGCTGAACTCATGGGAGGGAGGATTGAGCGCAAAATAGAGTCCCAGGGAGAAGTGGACCACGAAGGAGACGAGCAGGATGCTCAGGAAGCGGCGATCGAATCCTTCGAACGGCCGTCGGCGAAACGCCCGCATCAGTTCAGCCGAGGGGTACTCGTCGACGACGTTCCCGCTCCACTTGGCCTGAGCTTTTCGATCCTCGACGCTCATCGATTACCCTGTCTGGATGGTTCACAAGAGCGACATCGTAGGTTAGCCTTCGCGCTGGTAGACCACCAGGCGCATGTTTCCGAATTCAGCCCGACCGCACGTTGCCATCACCTTCACCAGGGTCTGGTAGGGGAGGTCACGATCCCCCTGAATGGTGATTTTGCCGGTGAAGGGTGTGCCGTAAAGGGACTCCATCTTCTTGGCCTCACGGGCGTGCACGTCCAGTTCGGCCAGAAGTTCGGGGATAATCAATCCTTCCTGCTTCTGGATGTCCGCTACGCGGGCAACGGGCTTGTGGTTCAACATCACCCATTCCTTGGAGACGACCAACTCGAGGGCGAGCTCGGGAGGCTGGTCGGCCGTGGACTTGGGGAGCGTGAGGTAATCGGACGGCTGGACCAGCTGCCCTTCGAGGGAATAGGCCCGCAGCAGGAAGACCAGCAGGATGGTGAACATGTCCATCATGGACGTCAGGTTTAACGTGACCTTGCCCGGCGGCGAGCCGTGTCGCCAGGCCTTGGAGGCCGGAAATCCTAACCAGCTACGTCGGACGCTCATGGCCCAACCCTATTTGCCTCAGGTGTTCTCGCCTCTCCCTTAGAGGACGCCGGCCCCTACCGCCACCTCGGGGAACAGGAGGATTTTCTTGCCATCTCGCTCGATGAGGCGCGCGGCGTCCATGGTGCTGATCACCGTCTGGTACCGTATCTGCGGCTCGGCCAGGATGATGACCCGATTGTCGTCCTTGAACCGGCCTTCCACCCGCTGTTTGATCTCGTAAAGCGTCTCCGACAGCTTAGCGAAATCGTATTCGCCGTCGCGCTTGGGGATGGAGGGCCCTTCGCCCGCGGCATTGCCGAGTACCGCAGCAGAGCTGGAGATGAAGAAGCCCTGGTCCGTGATCGTGACGGCAAGATCCAGCTTCTTCTCCGTCTCCAGGGGCGCACCCGATCCCGTTCCCCCGGCCCCCACTGCGGGCGGCAGATTCAACTCGATCATGCTGAGCTTTACAATCTGCGCCGTTGACAGAAGCAGGGGGATCAGAACCACCATCAGGTTCATCATGGGGAACATGTTCATCTCGGGCGACGACCCGTCATGGCTGCTGCGCAAGGACGGACGGAAGGCCATGGCTACTGCCTCTCCGCAATCAGGTTAATGAACTTCACCGTGTGCTCGTCAATCTCGTCGATCATCTTTGTGGTGCGGTTGGTGACGTACGTGTACACGAGCACGGCCGGTACCGCGATCAGGAGGCCCAGGAGCGTGGTGTTCATGGCCGTGGAGATTCCGGCCGCCAGAAGCCGGGCCTTCTCCGTGGCGTCGATCCCCGGAGCGGAGATGCTTCGGAAGGCGATGATCAGGCCATAGATGGTGCCCATCAGTCCGATCAGGGTAGCGACATTGGCGATGGTGGCCAGGTAGCCGGTGCGCTCGTGGAGCTTGGGAATGACCTCCAAGGCCCCCTCGTCCACGGCATTCTGGATGCTCCTGGGGTCATTCGCCTTGCTCTGGAGGATCTTGCGCAGGCCGGCACCCAGCACATGGGCCAGAGGCTTATCCTGTGACGCCTCACAGAGCTTGAGGGCCCGGTCGTACTCGCCCCGGCTCACCAGATTTCGGATCTCCGCGGCGAAACGACCGGCGTCCAGGCTGCCCCGTTTGCGAATGAACAGAACACGCTCCACGGCGATGGCCACCATGAACATGGCCGTGACCAACAGGATCCACATGAAGAGCCACCCCGCGGTGTCCGGGCTGAAATTGCGCAGGATTTCGGACATGGGTTCTTCCCTCCTCAGTTAAGATTCCTCATTCCTTCAGGTATAATTCCGGCGTGGGACGGATTCTCCGGGGTCGAAAGAGGCTTGACGGGACCAGGAGCTCCGTCTCCGGCAGTCGTTCGAGTTCCCGCCGAAAAGTGCGATCCACGAACTCGATCTCGGCAAGGCTTACGCGGATTCGCTTGGGAAGGAGCGCCACCCTTGGCTTCTCGACTTTCGCCTCAATGTATATCGTCCCAAGATCCATTTCCTTTACCGCGGCCGGTGGCCGGACGGGTTTCGCGGGCTTGTTTGTCTGGCTGAGGCCCTTCCCCGCCATCAGTGACGTCAGGATTAGCATCCAGCCTACCGCCTGCCAGCCTTTCGCCATGGGTCTTCCCTCCTGAAAGGAGATAGTCCGGAATTAGGTTCTTCCGGAAGTAGAGCTGGCCTGCCAGAACGGGATCTTCCTCGGCTAGTCCCAGCCGATGTTTCTGGTTGTCCCAATCGGCGACGTAAGAGAATTCTGCCAACACCCCGAAGGGTGAAGAGAGGGAGTCCGTCCCGGCCGGCAACCTGATTTCAAGCCGGTTTTCACCCTGGGAGAGGAACTCGGTGAGCTTATGGACATGCCACGAGCCAGCGGTCGGCCCGTTTCCCTGCACGTGGGCAAGGTACTGCCCGTTCACGAAGAGATCATAGGTGGAGCCGCAGAAGATCCGGACTTGCCCCTGCGCAGGCAGGCCTGGGATGTGCAGGCTCCCTGTGATGCGCCACTGGGCCCTGGGCAGGGAGTCGTTGCGCGGACCGGGCACGGCGCTCAAACACGCCGCAAGCAAGGGCAGCGTACGATGGCCCACCTGCAGGCTGTCCACCGCTTCCAGCGTTCCAGAGGCGAAGGCCAGCTCGCCCGTGAGGGAGTCGGTGAGCGATACTTCCCAGGACGAGTCGGCCGAAGCGGCCTCGTTCACCAGAGACAGCCCAAGCATCGGCGCGTACCTGGCGGCGTCTTTCAGTAGCAGCGTCAGGATGATGGAGCTGGCCCAGGGTGAGCGCAGATGGCGGCTCTCCGCGATCCGAAAAGCAGCTTCGAGGGTGAGCACGCTGGCGTCCTCCAAGGAGAACTGGGCGTCCTCGAACGTCAGGGAGGCGTCCTCCCAGAGGTAGCTGTTCGTTCGCTTCTGAAGAATCAGGGCTTGTTCCTTCCACCTCTGGGCGACCCGCGCCAAAGAGTCGCATTTGAGCCCGAAGCGTGCCCAGGCCTGATGAAACTCGTCCGCGTACCCGCCCGCCAGGGTAGCCGTGGTATCGAGGGTGTCCAGCATGGCCAGCGCCACGTTCGCCCGCTCCACCGCCGTACGGGCGAAGGCCTTCGTATAGTCCAAGAGGTGACCGACCTGGCCGGCCATTTCGTAGGCCGCTTCCTCCACGTGGTCGGCAGAGTCGGCCCTTCCGAGCAGCTCCGCGTAGGTTCCCACGGTACGGCAGTAGCGGGCCACCGCCGAGTCGGCGAGATTCCGGTAACCGATTGGGATGAGCAGGGCGATTTCGGCAAGGCGCCGGCGCGAACGCTCCACCCACTCGGTCTGTGTGCCGAATTGCTGGGCGAGCGCAAGATTCCGCCGGTGGTGGGTTAGCGTGCGCTCGACGATCGGGGCGACGGCTTTGCTGTAGAGCTGATTCCAGTACTCCAGCTCTGCCAGTGGCCCCAGGTCGGGTGGCACGGGTGCGGACAGGAGCCGGCGTGCCGCCTCGAAGCTCACCTCGGCGATCTTGTAGACCACATGGGTCGCCTTGAGCTTGGCAAGCTGGATCCAGCGCTGGGCCGCCTGGAGCGTTGTGTCGGGGGGAGTGACCCGACTGCCGCGCCCACCGGAGCTATCTCCGTGCGTGGCAGCGTACTCGGCCGCGACCCTTTCCAGAACCGAGACGGCTTCCAGGTAAGCGGAGGCGGCTCTTTCGTAAAGCTGAGCGGCTTCCTCATCGATGGCCTTGAGTTTGACTGCCCGTCGTGTCGGATCCGCCTCGGCCACCTCCTGCCCGGCCCAGGTGTCGGCGAAGTCTTCGTACGCCTGGGCTATGCGGAACGTGGACGGATACAGGCGAGGCGTGCCGAGCTGAGCGACACGGGTGTACATCCCCACCAGCTCTTTCAGAAGGTCTGCTTTGCGCTTCTTGCTCTGCCGGAGTTCCTCCTCAGGCAATCGGAACGCGATGCGTGCGTACTCGTCATACTTGAGCTCGGCCAGGGCGAAGAGGGCTTCGGCATGGTAATAATCGTTCCCGTCTAGCCCGCTGGCCCGTAGCCGAGTTGCCTGATCGACCGCCTTCTCGTACTCAAGCCGGGCCTGGACGAGATCACCCTGCTGGCGGTAGTACTCGCCCCGGCGGAAGTAGCTCTCCACCACCCGCGGCGAGTTCGGAAAGCGCTGAGCGTATTCGGCATAGATTTGGTTAGCGCTGGCGAGCTCGCCCAGTTTCAAGTAGTAGGAGGCGATGTCGAAGAAGAGGTCATCGGCCTCGCGTGCTCGGGGGAAGCGATCTACAAAGCGCCGGTTGACGCGAACGGCACTCCTCCAGTCCTCGGCCCGGACGTAGAAGGCGCTGGCATTGTACAGGGCGTCTTGCGCTCGGCTGCTGTCTGGGTGCAAGTCGGCGAGTTTTTCATACGTCGAGGCCGCCTCCGTGAAGCGCTGGAGCTCGCCGTAATCCAGGGCGAGATTGTTCATGGCGTCCAGCAGGTACCGTGAACCTCGGTAGCTGTCCACGAGCTTCTCGTAGAGTGGGACCGCGGCTGCGTAGTCGCGGGCCAGATCGAACTCGGTTGCGGCCTTGAAGAGGGCCAGGTCGGCAAATTCGATCTCCGGCACTTCGGCCACCACCCGTGCGAATTCCTGCCCCGCCGCGCTGTGGGATCCCTGGCGAGCCAGCGAATCGGCTGTGAGGAAGATCGCTTCGGCCAGCCGTCGGCGAGCTTTGCCGCGCAGCTCCTCGTCCCGGGTATCGCTCAGGATCTTTTTTGCCGCAAGCTCGGTGCTGCGGTAATCCTTCTTCCCAAAATAGCTTTCCAGAATAGCCAGACGGGCCTTTTCCAGGTGCTCGCTGTTGGGGAAGCGCAGTACAAGCGTCTTGAAGTAGCGCAGAGCCTGGTCAAACTGGCGGTGGTTGTAGAACAGGGCCCCCGCGCTGGCCAGCATCAGGCCGGTCTTCTCTTCGTCCGGGAAAAGTCGGATAAAGTTGTCGTAGGCTTCCACCAGACGCTGTTCGGGAGGCGAAAGGGTCGGCCCGCTGCGCCCAGTGGAATCGCTCTCGCTTTTCACGATCTCTTGTGCGACGGCGACGGCATTTTCAGCGGCCATCTTCTGGTAGGGTGAGCCAAGATAGGTGTTACTGAGAGCAATGTACTGTCGGAAAGCCTCTTGGCGCTCTCCCAGCTTCGTGTCGAGAATGAGGGCCAAATTCCAGTGCACTTGAGCCGCCAGCGTGTCGCTGGGGAAGTGCTTCAGGAAGATGCCTGCCTGACGCACGTACTCCCGGTAGACGTCGGTATGCCCGGTCTCGGAAGCCCTGCTAAGCAGAAACTGCAGGTTATCGGCAAGGGCGTTGCGGGCTAAGCGCTCGGCTGTGCGGAGGGCCTCCGGGTTGCCCTGATTTTTCTGCCACCAGGCGCCGTCGAGAGCGTATTGCTCGAAGAGCCGCAGTCTTTCCTGCGAGGCAAGCTCCTCGTCTTGCAGTTTTCGGTGGGCCAGCACGATGCGATTCTGGATCTCGGGCGCCTGGGGGTGGTGTGGGTAGAGGGAGAGGAGCACCCGGTAAGCCTCGATGGCGTTGGCGTACTCCTCCTTCTCGTCGAAGTACACGTCGCCGATCTTCTTCAGAATGGTGAAGCCGTAGTCGCGGTCGCCGATCTCGCGGAGGAAGTTGGCAGCGGAGACGGGGCCGCCGAAGTCGAGGAAGCTGATCCCGATGTACTCGATGCCTTCCTCCTGGAGCGCCGGGTTACTGATCTTGTTGGCGCGGTCGTGGCGCTTGGCCAGGTTGATGTCGTCGGCTAGAAGCGTGAAGTACGCGATGGCTCGGGGATAGTCGCCCAGCCGGAAATAACACCACCCGAGGCGGTATAGGGCTTCGTCATAACGCGGCGTCTCGTGAAAAGCCAGGAGCCGCTGGTAGATCTCGATGGCCTTCTCGATCTGGTTCACCGGCGGGTTGAAATAGTATTCGGCTATCCGCATGAGAGCTTCGGGCACGTAAGGGGACTGAGGGAATTGATCGATGAGTTTCTGGTAAATGCTCAGGGCCTCGGACTGGCGGCCCTCTTCTTCCATCAAGAAGCCGGTGTTGTAGAGGGCGTCGTCCACGTACTTGCTCTGCGGAAATTGTTCGACCAGGGTGCGGTAGAGCTCCAGGACGCGCCGGTAATCCTTCCGGGGCTCCGGCGGCAGCTCGGCTACCTTGCCGCTGTCGTGGAGGGCCACCAGCCGCTCGTACTCTTCCATTCGCCGCTGGAAGTCCTCCTGGGCCTTGTAGTAGTAGAACTCGGCCAACCGGAAGAGCACCTTGTCGACCACCTTGCTCTCCGGATGACGGCTCAGGAAGTCCTCACCGTTGCGAATGCCTTGGTCCCGTAACTGCCGGATTTCATCCTGGAGTCGCTGGATCTCGCGCCGGTAGAACTCGCGGTAGCGAAGGAGCTCCTCTGGCGAGAAGCTGCGCAAGGAGTCGCTGGCGGAAAGGGCCACTGGAACATCCCCGCCGCGATCCTGCGACTGCGGGGATGCTGCCAGGGGAATCCACACCAGCAGTGCGAAGAGGAGCCGTAGTTTATTGCGTGCGCGTTGCATGTTTGGCCGCGTCCCCTGCTTCTGATTGCCCATCCGAAGGCTTCTGGGGCGTTTCAAGTGGCGATTCGGACGTGGTGCGATCGAAGTACTCGCTTTCGAAGTAGCGCTGCTGCGCCTGGAGCCTCTCTTGGATCTGGAGTTGCCGGAGCTCGAGCTCCAGGCGCTGGATCCGTTCGCTGACCAGGACGAGGGACTGTTCGAGTTCGCGCTTTCGTTGGCCCAGGAGCCGGTCGATGGCCTGGGTGAATTCGGAATAGCGCGCCAGGGTCTCCTCCCGGTCGCGGAGCAGCGTGAGGGTAATGTCGCTCATGCCAAAGCCGGAGAAATCGGCCCAGCGGTTGAAGTCGGCGTCGATGACTCGCACGTCCCGGCTGGCCACCCAGCCTTGCGTCCAGTTCACCTCTCCAGCCACTTGCTGGAGCCGGTTGCTGAGGAACTCGGCTTCCAAAGCCACGTCGCCACGGCCCAGGTCCCGGGCCAGGTGGGAGAGGGAATCGAGCTGGACGAGCAGGGCGCGCAGATGAGAGGATTCCCGGGTAGCCTCCAAACGCATCGAGTCCAGGATAGCGGCCACATAGCGGCTTGTCCCTTCGCGCAGCGCCAGCGGGTAATCGATGAAGTGGTTCACCCGTGTAATGGCCAGATCGCCGTGGTACGTTTCCATCGTGCGGAAGAGACGGTGTAGAATCTTGTCGGTCTGGTAGACGACGTCGCGACGCCCCAATTGCTGGGCCGCCTCGCGCAGGCGATCGCAGCGGGCCATCAGGCTGGCAATCCGGGAGCGCTCGGAATTGAACTCCTGGAGCATCCGCACGCCCGCCGGCCCCGGATTTTCGAGCATCCAGAGCGCAAACGCGCATTGTTCCTTGGCCTCGAGGAGCTGGGGGTAGAGCTGGGCATCGCCCCGGTCGAGGATGATCCGCTCCAAGCTGTCCAGGGAGGTTTGCGTCCGGATCAGCCGCAGGCGTTCGTTGCCCCATTCCCGCGCCAGATCCTCCACGGTGCGCGCGTTCGTCACGTAGCGCAGATCCTCGAGGGCGTCTTCCTGGAGTCCCAGGATGCGTTTGCAGTGGGCGGCCAGCACGGTCGCCTCGTAGGCGTACTCCGACTCCTGGAAGCGCTGCCTGAGCTCCTCCGCGGCGGGAATGGCGCTGGTGTAGTCCCCGAGCTTGACGTAAGCCCAGGCCAGGCCGAGGAGGGCCTCCTCATAGCCGGGAAGGTCCGGTCGCACCTTCTCGAGATAGTCCACGGCTGCCTGGAAATCCCCCTCTTCGTAAGCGATGAAACCCATCTTCACAAGGGCGACGTTGGCGATCTGGGCTTCCAGAAAGCCCCGGCCCGGGCTATCGCGGAGCTCGGCCAACTTCTGGAAGATCCGCTTGGCGGCCTCGAGGCCCTCCGATCTCGCCAGGGCGGTCCCCAGAAGGAGCCGCCCCTGTAAGCCAATGCTTGCCTGGGCGGGGACTCTCCGCAGGGCCTCGGCGGCCTCAGCGGCTCGACCCCGCTCCAGGTGCCACAGACCGGCCAGGAAGTGTCCGGCTGCCTGGTCCTGCTCTGGCAGGGTGGCCGCGCTTTGCAAGAACTGGGCGTACGCCTCTTCGACCTCTACGGGTTGGCCCAAATGAGCGAGGCAGAGGAGGCGCAGAGCCGCCAGCGCGGAGTAGGAGGGCGGCACTCCGCGCATGGCCATAAGGTCCTGGTACTCTGCCATGGCCTCTTGGTACCGGCAGAGGGCGAAGAGGCATTCGGCCCGATAGAATCGAGCGGGTGCGAGGTTATAGCCGTAGGCCGCAAAGGATTGGAGGACGTGCGCGAGGCGCAACTCGGCAAGGGCGAACTGCCCGTCGGCGTAGGCTTCGCTGGCCAGATCCAGGGCCCTCTGCAGCATCCGTTCCCGCTCGGCCGGGGTCGCGCTGTCCAGGAGCTCTTCGTAGATGATCTCGTGGAATGTGCGTGCCAGCTCGGTGTCTACCCACTGACTCTTCTTCCACTCGTCGAGAAGCTGAGACAAGGGGATGGCGTCGCCACGGCTGAAACGCGCGTACCCGAAGGCTTCCAGCACGCGGGGATCCAGCTGTCCGAGGATCTTCGCTTTGGCATCGACGACCAAGGCGGCGAGCTGGGGCCAGGCCTCGGCCGCCTCGCTCAACTCATCGAGCCCGTTGAGGACGTGGACAAGCCGCGAAAGCTCGTACATGTACTCGTCGACGAGCCTGGGGTCCAGGGGTTCGGTCTTACCCCAAGTGGAGACGGCCTGAAGCAGCGTTTCCTGCGCCGCATCGATCTCGGCCACGACGTCGAATCGCCCGAGGGAAGTGGCCTCCCTGCGCAGCCCCTCGAGCCTGTCGTAGGCTCGCACGACCTCCCCTAACTCGAACTCGACCCGGCGGAGAAGGAAGAGTCGACGTTGGGCAAGATCTGTCTCCAGGGCCAGATTGTCCACTGCCCTGGCGACCTGAGCTTTGAGGTCCCGTACAGCCCAGAGAAGGTCAATCCGCCCGAGGTCCAGGGACTGCCGTTCCAAGGAATCGAGTTTGTCGAAGATGGTTACCATGGAGGTCAGTTCCGCGCCATACTCGCGCGAAAGGCTATCGGCCCGGCGATACACCAGCTGGAACCCTTGACGGGAGCGAGGCCATCCGGGCCATCCGCGTGCGTTCACCTCGGCGCGGATCTCGTCGATCAGGCCGATCAGGAAGCGCTCGCGCAGAATCAGATCCTCCACAAACGGCCTGGCCTCTGCATTCACGTAGCGGCGCCTTGCCTGGTCGAAGGTCGGTGCGGGTCGATCGCTGAGGAAATCGGTGCGCCCCTCGACGGCATGGCTTTCGCACGGAGCGAAGGTTAGCCCCGACACCAGTGCGAGAGGCAGGACAATCCAAGAGCGTGCTCTCGTCCTCAAGGGCAGTTCCTCACACCTCAGGATGGATAACCCCACGGGGAGCGGCTATCTTCACGGATGACCCTTTCCAATCCGATCCTCTTCGGAAAGCCGTCCGGTCTGCCTGGCCAACCGGTATCGCCTCGCCGTCGCCACCGATGATCCGTTCTCGCAACGGCTCGGCGTCCGGCGTGGCCTTACGCTGCCGGTTCATGTTCTCCGCGACCCGTCCGGGCGATTCTGGGTTAATGATCGTCGACTGGGGCCCAAACCTTAGATCGGCGGTTGAGAGGCAAAATGCGCCTGAGATGGGGTAAGGCAATGCTCGCTCGGGCCGATCGGCCATACCCAGGTACGGGGAGGGGGATTGTAACGCGGGCGAAATCAGTCCTTGCGCGGGCAGAGGTCATGGTATATATTGGCGCTTGAAGGCAAGGGCTGGCCTGGAGTCCGGAAGGGAGGGTGAGCCGTGGGAGGAGGGCGTCCGAGCCAGGGTCGGGGGGAGCGGATTGCGTGCGTCCAAAAGCGGGAAGTGTCACGGGGGCACAAACGATCTGCGCGCGCCGGGGGTCGGAGGGGAAAGACGAGTTTCGCGCATCTGCAAGGGAAGCTCCGTAGAGGGGGGACATCCTCGTTGCGAAGGCCGATTCCATCTCTTCCCCATGGTTTTCCACTCTCTCCGAGCCGGCTAACCTTGGAACGGGGGCGACAGCCACAAGCCCGGAGGTTAGACATGAGAGGGTTTGTTTGCCGATGGGTCCTGGTGTCCTTGGTAGGGGCTTTTTGTTTTTCACAAGTCGGCGAGGCGGGGGTCACGGGGAAAATCCGGGGCGTGGTACGCGATCAGCGGACGCAGGAGGTTTTGCCGGGCGCCAACGTCATCATCGCTGCCCGATGGATCGGCAATGAGCTGGCTGAACTACCTTCGCCCCTCGGTGCGGCGACCGACGAGAATGGGGAATTCGTTATCCTCAATGTGCCGCCCGGGACGTACAACGTAAGCGCCCGGATGATGGGCTATCGGCCCTCCACGATCGAGAAGGTGAGCGTGTTCGTGGATCGTACCACCACGCTGAGTTTCCAATTGGAGCCGACCGTGATCGAGATGAAGGAAGTGGTGGTGGAGGCCAGGCGCGATCTGATCCAGGTCGATGTGGCCGGCACCGAGAGCTACATCACTGAAGAGCACTACGCCAAGACCCCCTTCGCCAATCGCATCGAAGATGTATTGAGTCTCCAGTCCGGCATCTCCGGGAACCTGATCGAAGGCGAGATCAAGATCCGGGAGGGGGACACCCACGAGATCGGTTTCCTGATCGACGATGTCTTCATGGTGGACCGGAAGTTCAATCGGCCGGTTATCTCCATCAATCCGGGGATCGTGCAGGAGATCAAGATTATGCGCAACGGGTTCATGGCCGAATACGGCCAGGCCCGATCGGGGATGATCAACGTGGTCACCAAGGACCCGAGCGAGCAGTTTCACTTCAGCCTTGACTACCAGCTGGATCCTCCCCACCGTCCCCATTACGGGCGGAGTATCTTCGACCGAGCCAATCGCTGGGAGTATCGGCTGCTGGATGGCCCAAAGGCTTTCGAGGGTGACACCCTGGTGCTGCGGGAAGGGCGGCAGGGGATCATTAAGACCTGGATCGGCTGGAACAAGTTCTCTCAGAACCTGATGCGGGACGCCGACCCAAGCAACGACCTCACTCCCCAAGAGGCGTACGAGCTCTGGAAATGGACGCACAGACCTCGTAAGTACGGCCACTTGGCGGGGCACAATGTGGACTTCAGCCTGTCCGGGCCCGTCCCCGTTCTGCCGCGGACACATTTTCTCCTGGGCGGCAAGTACGAATTCCATCCGTTTTTTATTCCCCATGCCCGAAAGGGTTACGACGAGCGGGTGGGGTCCCTGAAGCTCGTGAACCGCCCCCGGGAGGACATCAGGATTGTGCTTGACGGCCTCTATTCGGAGGTCCGTTCGGTAACCCAGGGAACCTCGACGAGCAAATGGAGCGCCGAGGATCTGGTCTCGTACGACGGAGGGGGCTATGAGATCTATTACCCCTACTACAAGCCGGTCATCAACCGCTACACCAGCCTCTTCGGCCTCAAGTGGGTGCATACCCTGACGCCTCGCCTGTTCTACCAGCTGAACCTGGGATACTTCTTCGTGAAGTGGAACTTGGGACGTCCGGATTCAGCGCGCGCGGAGGACGGGCGCTATTTCCATGGCAGACTCTACTACGACCCCCAATCCGGGTGGATCCCCAAGGAGAAGGGGTTCGACGACCTCGCCAGTGGCTACCGGATGTACGGGGGCGCGCTTACCTGGGACCGGTCCTACAACCGGCGCTACCAGGTGGAAGGGAACCTGACTTATCAGATCTCGGGTAGCCACGAGGTCAAGACGGGATTTCAGCTCTACTACGACATCCTACACGAGGACCGCGTACACTGGCACAATGAGGATTCCACGCAGAAGTTCATCCGTTACTTCCACGTGAAGCCGATCACCTTCGCCTATTTCCTGCAGGACAAGATCGAGTTTCGGGGGATGGTCGCGCATGTGGGCCTACGTCTGGATTACTATTCCACAAACAGCGACGTGTGGGATGTGCATGCCGCCCTCTCCTACCCCAATAATCGCGCCATTTTCGAGGCCGTGCGCGACGGGACCTACCCGAAAGTGCGTGCCAAACCTCTTGTCTATCTGAGCCCCCGGATCGGCATCGCTCATCCCCTCACCGAGAACAGCAAGATCTACTTCAACTACGGACACTTCGTACAGGAGTGCCCAACTGAAGCGATGTACTCCTCCGTGCTCGACTACCAGATCCCGAGAATGCAGTGGCTCCCCAATAGCCAGCTGTCGTGGCAGAAGACCATTGCCTTCGAATTGGGTTACGACCACAACATCCGCGACTGGCTGCAGCTCCACGTGGGCGCTTTCTACAAGGACTACCACGACCAGGTGAGCGGCATGGTCTACGCCCACTCCGATCAGAGTCTGATTGTGGAGTGGGCCAGTCAACGAGAAAACCGTGAGATTCGTGGAATCGAGGTCGAGTTGCGGAAGGCCCTCGGGCGCTATGTCCAGGGGTGGATCAACTACAACTGGATCAAGAAAAGCGTGATCGATCTTTCGGTGCCCAATCTGAGCCAGATCCCCATCATTACCGACGACCCCTCGGTGGGAATGCATGGCGAGCTACTGGGCGTGCCCAGGCCCAATATTCCGTACATTGCTCCTAACGCGCGCGGTGTGGTGACGTTCACGCTTCCGTCGGACTGGGGGCCAAGTGTGCGAGGCTACCGTCTATTTGGGGGCACTTACTTGAGTTTCCTCCTCTACTATGAGGGCGGTGCCCAGGTGCGACACCCCAACAGCCAGTTCCGGGACGCCCATCCTAATGTCATCTTCAGGGAACTGGACCGTTATTGGGCTAACCTGCGCCTGGGGCGGTACTTCCGGGTGCTGGGTCTGGGCGGCGAATTGTACGTGGACGTGAGCAACATCCTGCACAGCAAGTACCGCTATCCCCCGGGAGGAAAGGCTGGAGAGGACTATTACGATGACCTCTACTTCACGGGTCGGCTGGACAAGGTAGGCACCGACAAAGTTTCCGACCCGGCCATCCTGCGAACCGAATCGGACAACGTTTATTGGGCGAGGCTGAAAACGGTGGTTTTCGGCCTGAGGCTCAGCCGATAAGAACGGAGGGCGAGTATGGCCAGAAGATCGACCCGGGCGCTTGGGGGAGCTGTCGTCGGGTGCCTGTGCTTTGGGATCTGGTTTTGCGCGCTGGGCCAGCAGGCACACAAAAGCCACGAGATCGGACGCCTGTGGGAGACCTTGACTCCCGTGTGGTCCTTTCCGGAATACAACCCCGTATCGGATCAGATGTGCTATCCGGGAGGCGATTTCTTTTTCCAGATGCGGAAGAATCTCGAACGGCGCGGGATCTGGATCGGGGTGAAGGATTGGACGAACAAGGACGGCCAGTTCAAGCCGTTCTACGTGAGCGAAGGGGGATACATGAATCACGAAGCTCCTGGAATCCTCTTTCCCATCCGGAGCCGGAAATATGTGCGCAATCGCCTTCCCATCGTCATGGTCAATGGTGTGCAGGAAACGCGTCTCCTCGATTCGCGAGCGGGGTCTACCCGCAGGACGACCCTCGAAGCCGATGAGCAGATCGAAGTCACCTGGACAACGGACGTGGGGATCCAGGTGACGCTGAACTCTTATGCCTTTGCCAATCGCCTCCACGATAGCTATATCATTCTCGACTTCACCTTCAAGAACACCGGTAATGCGGATCAGAACACCAATACGATCGAGCTCCCCAATCAGAACCTGCATGGCGTGTATTTCGGGTTCTGGTTCAAGTTCATCCCAAGCGGCGATATGGGCCACCAGCAGGTGCGGGAGTTTGACGACTGGGTTCATTACGTCGGGAACCAGCCGGGCGATACGTTGCGGGGCCTGTGGTACTGCTACGATGGGGACTCGCAGCGAGACCCAAGAGATGACATCGGTGACCCCGATCTGACGACGGGGGAGTTCCTGGCCGTTCCCTACTTGGGTGTCGGGGTGCTTCACGCGGATCGCGCCGCCGACGACGTCTCCGACGACCGCGCCCAGCCGATCACCGTGGCGTATCGGACCCCGCGGACGATCCGCTCCCACCTCAAAGGGGATGACGAGTTCACCCTGTACACTGAACTCAGCTCGGGGGAGCAGAGTCGGGGCACGGACACGGGCGAGTGGGCTCACCCCTGGATGGAGCCGATCCAGGAACCGGTGGTGCTCCTGGCCTTTGGCCCGTACGAGATCCCCTTCGGGCAGGATGTCCGGATTGTGCTTTACGAAGTCGCCGGCGCTCTGGACCAGCAGCTGGCCGTGCAGTTCGGGCAGGACTGGAAGGCGGGGAGACTCCAATGGCGGGGGCTCACCGGCGACCAGGCGAAGAACGCTCTGGTGGCCACCGGTCTGGATTCGCTTCTGCAGTTCGCCTCGAGAGCTCAGCGCACCTGGCAGCTGGGACTGGCCTCCGTTCCCGACGGGCCGCCGGCGCCCAACCTCAACATCGATGCGGGCCCCGGAAAGGTGACCTTGCGGTGGGATCCGGTGCACGCTGAACCTGATCCGGATACGGGGGAGCTGGACTTCGCCGGCTACATCGTTTACCGCACCGAGGACCGCTACACGATGCCGTATCGACCGATCTGGCGCTGCGGCGGGGACACGGGCATCCCCGATACCACGACCACCTTTGTGGATCGGAACGTGACCCGCGGCCGGAACTATTACTACTACGTCGTGGCTTACGACCGGTACGGTAATGCCTCCAGCCACTACTACAACCGGAACTATCAGTACGCGGCGGTCCCCCTCGATGCCCCTCATAAGAATCTCGACTCCATCTACGTGGTGCCGAATCCTTTCCACGCTCAGGGCCTGGCCTATGGGGGGACAATCCAGGAGGATTACACGGAGATCCCGCGCAAGGAAGACCAGATCATGTTCGTCGGGTTGCCAGCGAGGGCGGTGATCCGGATCTTCACGGTACACGGCGACCTGGTGGCCGTCTTGCGCCACCCGAATCCGGACGACCCCCGGTCCGTGCCGGGGTCCGCGGACGAGGCCTGGTTCCAGATTAGCTCCAGCTGGCAAACGATCAAGAGCGGGGTCTATTTCTACCACGTTGAGGGATGGGATGAAGAGGGTAAGCCCCTCGGCACGGCGACGGGGAAGTTCGTGGTAATTCGCTGATGAGGCCGTGGGTGCAGAAGGAGGAGAGCTTAGAATGCGGCGCTCGATCGTTGCGTTTTCGATCGCGATCCTCGCGGGATCGATCCTTGCTTCCCCTGCCCTGGCGTGGAAGAAGAAGGTAGCCCAGTCCGGAATGACCTACCTCGCCGTAACCTTGGGGGCACGGGAGTCCGCGATGGGGGACGCCTCGGTGGCGGCCACCACCGGGGTGCAAGGGGTATTCTTCAATCCCGCTGTCCTCGCCGATTTGCGGTCCTTCGGGGTGGCCCTGAATCAGGTGAATTGGCTGGTGGACACCCGGATCTACGGTGCCGCCGCAGCCTATAGTCTGGGTCGCTGGGGGACCATCGCCCTGGACCTCGTCTACATGGACTATGGGGAGATAATGGGTACGGAGGTCGTGGACCGGTCGGTGGACATCCGCGGCTATCGCCTCACGGGCCCCCTCACGGTGGAGGATTATGCCGTCGGGCTAAGCTGGGCATATCGAGTGAGCGACCGCTACGCTTTCGGCATTCGCTACAAACGCGTCCATGAGGATCTGGGCGAGGCAGCCTATGCGGTGCGCGAGTACACAGACCCGCAGACGGGCAGCCTGGTCCGCGAGCGGGCCGTCAAGGACTGGGCGATCAGCGCTTGGGGATTTGATTTCGGGAGCTACTACTCCACGGGCTTCAAGAGCCTCACCGTAGCCATGGCAATGCAGAACCTGTCTCCGGACATGCGGTACTGGTACGAGGAGTTTTCCCTTCCGCTACTGTTCCGCATTGGGCTGGCGGCCGATCTGATGGATTTCCTCCCGGGCAGCCCAGAGGGGGTGAGCCTTAATGTGGCTGTCGACGGGATACACCCCACGGACTACACGGAGCGCGTACACGTGGGCGCAGAACTGGTTTTTCTCCACCGTTACGCTCTCCGCGCCGGCTACAAGTTCAATCACGATGTGGAGACCTTTAGCCTCGGTGTGGGGTTCGGCTTCTTTGTGGCGGGGGTGGCGGCTCGTCTCGACTACGCGTACACGGCAGCCAACTACTTCAAGGACGTGAGCCGCCTCTCCGTGGAGTTCGTGTTCTGACCGTGGAGGGAGAGGTGAGTCGATACGAACAGGAGGGAAGAGCGATGCGAAAGAACAAATGGTTTGTCCTGCTGGGAGCCCTGCTGGTGGGGGTCTGGACCGCCTCCTCCTTGGCTCAGGAACTTCCCATCCTCTGGGAGGACCACTTCGAGGACGACGATCCCCCGGCATTCAAGAACGTGGGCTGGCTTTACTACGGGGAGTCGGACGGATTGGTCGGGCAAATCATCGAGCAGCGGTCCATCGAAGGAAATGGGGTGCTCTACATCAAGAGCGGCAACTACCAGATCGTCGGGGTGGGGTTGGTGGAGACGAACGGCGTGCCGGAGGTTGACCCCAACGACCTCAACAAGACGCATCGGCTCCTCGTAGCTAACAACTACAGCAGCCCGAACCAGGTGACCACCTTCCGAGTGAACTTCAGGAAGATCACGAGCTCCGTCTTCGTGGCGGCGGCGCGCATGGTGCAAACCGACACCTCGGAAAAGGTGCCCGACGCAGATCCTACCCAGAGCCCGGCCTACGTGGTGTTCGTTAGCCCCCTACAGAAGGCAGTGGCGCTGGCCAAGTACGAAGGACCGATGGCCGCCCTGCAGCCGGAAAGCTGGACCTACTTCGGACAGGCCCAGTTCAACTTCGAGCTCGGCGTCTTCTACTGGTTCAAGTTCCTCCTGAAAGACGCCGACTTCAAGGTGAAGATCTGGGAGGGCGAGCTGACGGATGAGCCGGAGAACTGGCTCATCGAGGCCCAGGATCCTGCGCCGCGCGTATCCGGCACCTTCAACATGTTCGCCCTGTTCGGCCAGCCACCTGGTGGCGACGAGATCCTGCTGGACGACATCGTGGTCCGCTCCGCGGTGCCGACGGGAGTGGAAACGGAGCGCCCGGGCGTGCCTGCGGAGTTCGCCCTCGAGCAGAACTATCCGAATCCGTTCAACCCGCGCACGGCGATCGTCTTCGCATTGCCGAAAGAAGACCATGTGCGCCTCACGGTGCACGACGCCACGGGCCGCCTCGTTCGCGCCCTGGTGGACCAGTCTCTGCCGGCTGGCCAGCACCGCGTGTGGTTTGACGGCCACGACGCGAACGGCAAGCCAGTGGCCAGCGGCGTCTACCTATACACCCTGGAGGCAGGTGGGATCAAGCTCCAGCGCAAGATGACGCTGGTCAGATAGGCTGTGCTTCCCATGGGGTTCTGGTGGGGCCACCTCGGAGAGGTGGCCCCACCTATTTTTGAGGGACGGTGGGCGGGTGGAGGAATCCGCTTGTTTCAACACGGGCAAGCGGTTACATTTCCCGAAGCCTGGACTGGCGCTGCGGCTGTTGGGTGAGGCCTGCCGGAGGGTGCGCCAGCGGGTGCGATGGGAGAAACGGATGAGCGCGAAGAAAATCCGTGTGGGCGTAATCGGGGTCGGTAGACTGGGCCGCTACCACCTCCAGAACTACATGAGGATTCCGGAGGCAGAGCTCGTCGGCGCCTACGATGCCGATCCGCACCGGTTGGAGGAACCCGCTGAGCTTTGGGGAGTCAGGCCCTACGCCGCCCTCCCCGAGCTCTTAGCCGATGTGGAGGCTGTGTCCATTGCGGTGCCGACCTCCTCGCACTTAGAGGTGGGGCTGGCTGCTCTGGAGGCGGGTGTGCACGTCCTCATGGAGAAGCCCCTGGCGGCCAATCTTCAAGAGGCAGCTACCTTGCGGCAGGCGGCCGATCGGGCGGGTTGCGTCCTGCACGTTGGCCATGTGGAACGTTTCAACCCGGCCATTGTGGCCCTGAGCAACACCGAGCTGAATCCGCGCTTCATCGAGTCGCACCGCCTCGCCCCCTTCGACCCGCGGGGCACCGACGTGCCGGTTATCCTGGACCTCATGATCCACGACATCGATCTGGTGCTCAGCCTGGTGCAGGCCCCGGTGCGGAGGATCGACGCGCGTGGGGTGGCGGTGGTCTCGGAGGACGTCGACATCGCCAATGCGCGCCTCGAGTTCGGCAACGGGTGCGTGGCGAATCTGACCGCAAGTCGTATCTCCCAGCGCAAGATGCGGAAGCTCCGCCTGTTCCAGCGCGACGCCTACGTGTCCATCGATCTTCTCCTTGGCCTCACGGAGGTGTTCCGTCTGGAGGAAGGCGAGGCCCCGCCACCCGGTAAGGACGCTCGGATGGTCCTTGGACAGATTGACAAGGGGCACAGGCGGCGGGCGATCTCGTACGAAAGATTGGCGGCTCCGGAACTCAATGCCCTGGAGATGGAGCTGCGGGAGTTTTTGAAGGCGGTTCGGGGAGAACCGAATCGGGGGGTCACGGCAGAGGAGGCCACTCGGGCCCTCGAGGTGGCCCTGGCGGTGGAAGAAAACGTGCGCCAGCACCAAATCGAAGAAGGGATGGCGTAAGGCTATGGACATCCGCGAGAAGCTTTTCAACTTTCGCAGCTACACGCCCATCCCTCTGTTTGTGGCCCTGGTGTGGCTTGCAGAGCCCAAGGTCTGGTCCATGGCGATCGGGATGGCGTGTTGTGTGTTGGGCGAGGTCGTGCGGGTCTGGGCTGTGCGTCACGCGGGAGGGGCTACCCGCACCACGCGGGGCGTCGGCGGCGATGTGCTCGTCACTACCGGACCCTACGCCTACGTGCGGAATCCGCTCTACCTCGGCAATTTTCTGAACCTCATGGGGTTGTCTGTGGCCGCCTGGGCATGGATGCCCTGGATGGTCCTGCTTGCCCTCCTTCTCTTCGCCGCGCAATACGGCCTGATCATCTCCTTGGAGCAGGAATACCTGGGGACCCGCTTCGGCGAACGCTATGCCCTGTACCGTAGCCACGTGCCTGCCGTGATCCCGAGGCTGAGCGCGTGGGCAAGCGGCTCTCCTGCGGCGGTGGACCCTCTGTCCCGGGCGCTTCGCACCGAGCGCTCGACCTTCGGTACCCTCGCCCTGATGTTCCTCCTCCTGGTGCTTCGGTGGAAGGTCTGTTGATGGCGAAACGCATCCTCATCGTAGCCGGGGAGGCTTCGGGCGATCTTCACGGCAGCCGTTTGGTGAAAGAGCTCAAGGGGCTGCGCCCGGACCTGGAGTTTTTCGGGATCGGCGGCGATCGGATGCGAGGCGAGGGGGTGGAGCTTCTGGTGCACGCGGACCGGCTGGCGTTCCTCGGCGTGGCGGAGGTGATCCGCCACCTCCCCTTCGTGTTGCGCGTCCTGCGCCTTCTCACCCGTGCCCTGGAGCAGCGTCGACCTGACCTGGCGATCTTGATCGACTATCCCGGCTTCAACCTCCGTTTCGCGGCGAGAGCAAAGGCCAGGGGCGTCCCGGTCTTCTACTACATTGCGCCGCAGGTTTGGGCGTGGGGCAAAGGACGGACGGCTAAGCTTGCGCGCCGTGTGGATCGGATGGCCGTGATCCTGCCCTTTGAGGAGAGGATCTTCCGAGAGGCGGGGATCGACGCCTATTTCGTGGGCCACCCCATCGTGGAGGCGGTGGGAGATGAAACGCCCCGGGATTCCTTCCGCAAGTCCCTCGGAGTGGACGAGCACGGGATCCTTCTCGGCCTTTTCCCCGGAAGCCGCAGGCAGGAGATCGAACGCCACCTTCCCGAAATGTGCCGCTTGGTCGCCCTTTGGCAGGCCGACGAGCCAGGGCTCGTAGGTGCGGTGTCCAAGGCCGCCTCGGTCCCCGAGGACGTGTACCGCAGAGCCCTTGGGAAAGCGCGAGAGGTTCGCATCGCTCTCACGGACCGCCACTATGCTCTGATGCACCACGCGGACGTGCTGGTGGTTGCCTCCGGCACGGCCACCCTGGAGGCCGCCTGTTTCGGAACGCCCTATGTCATCGTGTATCGCGTCTCACCGCTCACGTATTTCCTGGGCCGACGCCTGGTCACCGTCCCCTATCTCGGTCTGGTAAACGTGGTCGCGGGACGACGGGTGGTCCCCGAATTTCTGCAGAATGACTTCCGCGCCGAAAAGCTGCGAAAGGCACTTCAAACGCTCTTGAGCGACTTGGAGCTTCGGCGCCAGATGCAAGCCAATCTGGAAGAAGTGCGACGCCGACTGGGTCCCCCAGGCGCCGCCCGCCGCACCGCGGAGCTCGTACTGGAGCTGCTGGACAAGTGACAGCGTGCCGGTCCCCGGTGCAAGGATTTCCGGAGCCGTGGGAGCCCGTTGATGTTTTCCCCCTTTCTGGGGGATACTCCGAACCGGGGGGTAGAGTAACGTCAGTTCGACGGCCGGTGCCTCCGGAGGGATGGCCAGGTGACGCTACGAGACTTTCGCAAAAGGTTGGAGTTCTGGCTTGCGACGCGGCTGAGCTGGATCGTGGTTCTTGCTCTTGGATACACAGCCCGCATCCGCCTTATCGGCCGGGACAAGGTCGACGAGATGCGGCGGCAAGGCCAGACCCTCCTTTTCGCCCTGTGGCACGGCCGCCTGTTACTTCCGATGTTCGTCCATCGCGGCGAGGGAATCTGCGCAATGGTGAGCCGGCACCGAGACGGCGAGATGATCGCTCGCACCCTCCACCGGCTCGGGTACCGCACGGTCCGGGGGAGTAGCAGCAAGGGAGGACGTGAAGCCTTCTGGGAAATGGCCCGGGCCATGCGCAATGGTGCGGACGGAGTCGTCATCCCCGACGGCCCCACCGGCCCCCGCCACAAGCTCAAGCCCGGCCTCCTCTTCCTGGCCCAACAGACCGGTGCGGCTATTGTACCGGTGACTTATTCTGCCGACCGGATGGTACAGTTCAATAGCTGGGACCGGTTCACGCTGTGGCTCCCCTTCGCCCGCTGCGTGCTCTGGTACGGGGAGCCCCGCTTTATCCCCCGCCATTGGTCTCGTGACGAAGTCTTGCAGGAGGGGGAGAGGATCGAAGAGGAGATGATCCGACTGGAAACCGCTGCGGATGCGTATTTTCGAAAGTAAAGCCCTCGGGATCCCCTTGCTCCCCTTTTCCGCCATCTACCTGGCCGCCTGGGGCCTACGAAGACTTCTCTACACGTTCGGCCTCAGGCGCCCCGCGTGCCTGAACGCTTACGTAATCAGCGTGGGAAACCTGACGGTTGGGGGCTCCGGCAAGACCCCTTTTCTGTTGTGGCTTGGCGAGGAGCTCCTTGCGAGGGGGATGCGCGTGGCGGTCGTATCGAGGGGGTGGCGGCGGCGCTCCCGCGGACCGCGCGTGATCTCCGACGGCTCGCAGCTCCTTTCCGACGTGTACGAGGCGGGCGACGAGCCCTATCTCATCGCTCGGCGCCTGCCCGGTGCGGCGGTGCTCGTCGATCGTCGACGGTCCCGGGCGGGGCGGATGGCCATTGAGCAGTACGGGGCACAGGTTGTGCTCCTGGACGACGCCTTTCAGCACTGGTCGCTGGCGCGCGACCTCGACGTCGTGCTGATCGACTGCCAGTTCGGCCTGGGCAATGGCTACCTGCTGCCCGCCGGGCCCCTGCGTGAACCCGCCCGTGAGGTGCGAAGGGCTGACGAGATCGTGCTGGCTCGCCGGGGTCCAGTGCGGCCTTCTTCGCAGAGGCCCGGCGAGAAGATCGTGCTCCGGTCAGGAAGGCGCGCCACGCTTGCAGAGCTGCGGCCTTTGGCCTGCGTCCGGGCCAAGGGCGGAGCCGAGGACTGCGAGTGGCTCAGAGGAAGGCGAGTATTTGCCGTAGCCGCAATTGCGTCACCGGGGCAGTTCTTCGCCACCCTCCGTGAGATGGGCGCCGAGGTCGTGGGGCAACGGGCCTTCCCGGACCACCATTGGTTCCGACCCGGGGAGGTAGCCGCCATCCAAGACCAGGCGCGCCGCGCCGGAGCGGAGGCCGTACTCACCACCGAAAAAGACCTTGTACGTGCGGAACCCCTGCTCGGGGATCCGGCCATGCCCTGGTGGGCTGTGCGCATCGAACTGTCCCCCCGAGCGGAAGATCGACCTCACTGGGAGACCCTGTTCCGCGGCATCATCGACCGGCTGGAGGGAGAATGAAGGCTGCCCGGAGGTAACCCGCTGGTCCGGGACTGCGGACCCGGGCTTTCGCCTGCGCACCTGGGGTTTCGATACCGAGTGGCCGGTCAGTCGAGCCCATCGTCCTCAAAGAGCGAGGGGAATTTCTGCCTGGGTTTGACGAGGGAAGGAGAGTGCGACGGAGGGGTGCCACAGATGGGTTTTCCGCACCGTTTCCCGCCCCTCCGCGCGCCGACATTCCGCTTGCGCCATCTGCGGGTCGAGCGTAAATTGCCGGCGCGCTGCGGAGTGGAGGCGGATTCGTGGCTCAGGCTCGCGCTTTGCGGAGAATGCTTGGTTTTCTGCTTCGCCGCGCCCCCGTGGCGGTTCTCGTGGCCACTTTCGCAGGGGGGCAGAAGGTGTGCCCCCAGGATCTGCCCCGGGTCATGGAGCTCGCCTACGACGATGGCCAGCCCGTCGATACCCTCGATCTTGGGAACGCCAGCCTCTTTGGAATGAGGTTCAGCCCGCCCGCCTTCCCGGTACGCCTCCTGGCCCTGAAATACTTCCTTCGCGACACGACGCAAGGGACCAGCTTTCGGTTTTTCGTCCACCGGGACAACGCTGGGGAACCTGCCGATGTGATTTTCGGCCCCCTTGCCGGGGAGGGGGAAAGGAGGGGCTGGAACACGCTGGACTTGCGGCCTTTCGGCCTGGTGGTGGACTTTGACTTCCACTTCGTGCTCGGACTGGACGGGAAATCCATCCTCTATCTGGGGGCCGAGAATCGGGAGCCGATCAGCGGACGTGCGAGCCTCGGCGATTGCTGCGGCTGGTGGCGAGGAAATGTCGATCTGATGATTCGGGCCGAGGTAGAGCTGGTCTCGACATCTGTTCCCTCCTTCCCCTCGGAACCCAGATGGGGTCCAGTTCTATCGCCATTCCCAAATCCGACCAACGGCTGGGTCTGTCTCTTAGGCCACCTTCCCGCCGAGGGCGAATCCGAGGTGGAAATCTGCGCCGTCGATGGCCGAGTGCTGCGGAGGTGGGCCCTGGCCGTTTCTGGCGGAAGTCCCTTCCGGCTGCTTTGGGATGGCCGGGATGCGCGTGGCCGGGAGGTGCCGTCCGGGATCTATCTGGCCCGTCTCGTGCTCCGAGGAAAGGTCCTGGCGTGTAGGAAGCTCACGGTACTCCGGTAGGGGCAGGCGATGCGCCGGAACGGCGGTTGTTGGTGCACGTTGCTCTTGTCTGCGGGGGCGCTCTTTCTTTTAGCTGCTCCCGGTTGTCCCCAGGACCGACTGCTTCCCAGGGCCTCCCTCCGGCCGCAGGTCTCAGGCGGGCTGGCCATTGTGCACCTGCTGGATGTCAAGGTCGAGGGGCAACTTCTGTTCACGGCCGGATACGGCGGCCTGTCCATCTACGACATTGCCGACCTGGACGCGCCGAGACAGCTCTCGAATCTCAACCCCTTCCGGTCGGCGACGGAAACGTTTTACTGGCGGATGGCGGTCAGAGCTGACCATGTGTATCTCACGCGAAGGCAGGGCGGCCTGGATATCGTGGACGCCGCGGATCCGTGCATCCCACGCGTCGTCGGCAACTACCGACACGAGGCGGTGGAGGGGTACGAAAGCGTAGCGGTGGCAGGCGACACCCTTTACCTTGCTGCCTATGGACAGGGCTGTGAAGTCGTCGATATCTCTGTACCCGATCAACCCCGGCACCTGGGATTTGTACCAGGCCTCCGAGTCTTTGCGGCCGCTCCCCTGGGGAAGACGCTCCTGGTCGCGGACATAGAGGGGGGCCTCCTGGTTTACGACGTCACGGACGTGTCGGCGCCTCGCCTGGTGGGGAGGGACTCGACCGCAGCCGGCGCACAATTCGTGGAGGTCTCGGGTGACCTGGCCTTTCTGGCGATGGGTTCTGCCGGCGTGCGGATCTACAACCTGGACGAGCCGCAGAATCCCCGCTTGATTGCGCACCACCCTACTCTGGGGCCGTGCTTCCACCTATGCGCCGACGGGTCGTCCATTTACCTTGCGGAGGGGATGCACTGCGAGGTCTTGGACATCCAGGACCCCTGGCACCCCGTCCGGATGGGCAGGGAGCCGGCACAGGGATGGATCTCGGGCGTCGCGGCCCGTGGCCCCTGGGTTTTCCTCGCGGATTGGGAAACGGTGAACGTTCTGGAGCGAAGAACAGGTCTGGAACCGGATCTGCTGCTTTCGCCGTCGTTCCTTTGCTTCGGACAGTACCAGCCGGGAACGACCGAGTTTGGATTCCTGCGTTTCCGGAACGTGGGGAATGCGCCCCTATCGGTGTGGGGGATTCTCGCCCCGGGCTCCGTCCTTCCCCCAGAGCCGCATAGCTTTACCCTGGATTGCGACCAGGAGACGACCTTAGTGGTCCCGTTTGAGCCGGGAGAGGGAGCGCCTGCCCCAGTTCTCGACAGCCTTTGGGTTCGTTCCAATGATGCAGACGAACCAGCGCTCGCCGTGCCTGTGATTGCGGGCACTCGCGATTTCGGTCCGGGCGACCCTGCTCCCGATTTCAGCCTCGCGGAAGCAACCACGGGCGAGACGGTTCGTCTCTCCGATTTTCGTGGGCGACCCGTACTGATCACCTTCTTTGCGGGTTGGTGACCGGTTTGCGGTCCGCAGGTTGCGGATCTTGAGCACAACTTCTGGCGCACGTACCGCGGCCGGGGCCTCCAGGTCTTGGGTGTGAATCGGGGGCAGAGGGCGGAGGAGGTTCAGGCCTTTGCCCGGCGCCTCGGAATCACCTTCCCCCTGCTCCTTGATCAGGACGCCTCCGCGTACCAGAAATACCAGGGCGACAGGACCCCGAGGATAGCGCCTTTTCCCCGGGACGTACTTGTAGACGGAAAGGGCCAAGTGGTCTACTACAGCCGGATCTTTGAA
Organism: candidate division KSB1 bacterium; assembly: GCA_034506315.1. GTDB lineage: Bacteria > Zhuqueibacterota > Zhuqueibacteria > Oleimicrobiales > Geothermoviventaceae > Zestofontihabitans. The sequence continues at coordinate 89,031 of JAPDPT010000006.1, forward strand.
CCGGAAGCCCTGCGAGAGGCCATCGAGCAAGTACTTTGCCCCACCGGAGGAAGTGACCTGAAAGGCCGGGATGGGACGCCTGACGTGACCCTGTGGATTGGCCCGAATCCGGCGGCCGGCGCAGTAAGGATCCGCTTCTCACTGCCCACGAATAGCCTCGTTTCTCTCGCCATCTTCGACTGTCGCGGACGGGAGATTGTGGAGCTGGCGAGGGAGTATCTTCCCGCAGGTACCCACCAGCTGCAGTGGGAAGGGCAGGGGCGCCAGGGTCTCCGTCTGCCGAGTGGGGTATACGTCTGTCGCCTCCAGACCAGCCGTGTGGCGAGATCGGCGAAGTTTGTTCTTTGGAGATGAGAGAAGCCGGCCCGCCGATGGCCCGATCGGACCGCCACGGGTCTCGTGCTTGCCCCACGGCCCTGAGCGTGGGGCGCAGATGGGTTGTGCCTGGGAGGTTCAGGGCTCTGTGCCGAAGAGCTGGGGAAAGGGTCGCTATTGTGGAGCGCTCTCCTTGATGGGGACGGAATGGCCTGGTCCAAGCCGGAGATTTGGAATCGTCGATTGGCCGTCGTGCTCGCTGGCTGGGGTCCTTCCGGCAGGGACATCCGTCCCTTATCGGGGCTGGGGTCGCGGCCGCAGCGAGGCAGCGATTCTCCGTAGGGAATCAAGAAAGCCGCCATCCTTTCTCGGGGGCGCGCCTGCCGTTTCCGGACAGGCGGCTCCTGGGGTATCCCGGGCACAAGAAACGCGCCCATGCCCTCCGGTGACCAGAACGGTCCCTCCTGTTCCGGTCACCCTCGAGGCCGCTACCAAGCGAAGAGACCCTCGGCAGGCTCGCGCCACGGAAACGATGGCGATTTCGACTGGGTGCACGGATTCTGGATGGCTGGGTTCGTCCGGCGGGAGCCGCGATCGACGGCCCCGGGGTTCTTCGAACGGCCGCTCCGCCCCACGGGGTTTGGGGGCAAGCTCACGCCTGATTTCCAGCGATCTTCGCAGACGGGCGATAGGCATGTCGCCTCGACGGGTGGCGTGTTCCGCTCGGAGCCGCGGGTGGTCAAGAATGATGTCACTGCTCCGGCAGGACGCCGGGAAAGGAAGCCAGCTTGGTTCTTACGGCTGTCTCGCTTTCGATCGCCAGGGGCCTGCGGAGCCTTGTTCGATGGCTCCCCGGAAGCGAAGGACCTTCTTGCTTTCCCCGGCCCGGAGTGTGGGCCTGAGTGGTGAGGTCGTCCAAGAACGTGACGGTAAATGGCGGCGCAACCCGCTCCAGAGCACAAGACCGGAGAGGTTGGGCATAGCAGGAGCGGGGGCGGAGTTCTCACGCTTGAAGTTTCGGTATCTGGCCGGATGGCGGGCCCTTTGTGTGGATTCGCGTCCATCAGGGTGAGGGCGCCGGACGAGCGTCCCCCGTCCCGTGGCCGGCAGGCTGGGAGGAGAGGAGGCTGTTGCGCCCACGATGCGGGGTAGGGAGGTGAAGCGCATCGAAAGCTTGGGGAGGAGAATGGAAAAGACGCCGTATCTCCAGCTTTTGGACCGTAAGCTACTTACGGAGATCTGGGAAGAAGCGCTGCGGGTCTTGGAAAAGGTGGGGGTTCTGGTTGACCATCCCGAGGCGAGAGAGCTGCTCCTCGAGGCCGGTGGGGAGGTTGTCGCGCGTAGCGGCCGAATCCGCATCCCGCCGCAGCTCGTGGAAAGGTCGCTGGCGACGGCACCCCGGCGGATCGAGATCTTCGACCGGGAGGGGAATCCCGTCGCGACTTTGGGTTCCAGCCCGTCGGTGTTTAACCCGGGTTCGGCAGCCCTCACGATTTTAGACTGGGCGACCCAGCGGCAGCGTAAGCCGGAAACGCAGGATCTGATCTCCCTGGCCAAGGCCAGCGAGAAGCTGGAACACATAGCTTTTCAGAGCACCGCGTTGATCCCGGGCGACGTGCCGCCGGAGATTTCGGACCGCTACCGCCTGGCCGTCGCCCTTCTCTTCTCGCGCAAACCTGTGGTGACGGGCACATTTCGGGAGGACGCCTTTGCCCCGATGTACGAGATGCTGCTGGCGGTCCGTGGGGGAAGGGAGGAGCTCAGGAATCGGCCGCTTGCCATTTTCGACTGTTGTCCCTCGCCTCCTCTCAAGTGGAGCCACCTTACCTGCCAGGCGCTTCTGGACTGCGCCCGCACCGGGGTTCCCGCCGAGCTGGTGTCCATGCCCCTGGCGGGTGCCACGGCCCCAGTCACGCTGGTCGGGAGCCTCGTCCAGCACACGGCCGAAACCCTGAGTGGTGTGGTGATTCACCAGCTTGCAGCCCCGGGTGCACCCATCATCTACGGGGGATCCCCAGCCGCGGTGGACCTGCGGACGGGCACGACACCCATGGGAGCGATCGAGACAATGCTTCTCGACGTGGCCTACAGCGAGATCGGCCGGTCGTTAGGGCTGCCGACCCACGCCTATATGGGACTCAGCGATGCCAAACTGCTGGATGCCCAGGCCGGGGCAGAAGCGGCTCTGGGTGCGGTACTGGCGGCGCTGGCGGGGATCAGCGTCATCTCGGGGCCTGGGATGCTGGACTTCGAAAGCTGCTTCTCGCTCGAGAAACTCGTGCTGGACAACGAATTCTGTGGCATGGCCCTGAGAGCAGCCCAAGGCGTCCAGCGCCGCGACGCCGAGCTGGCCAGGGATCTCTACGGCGATATCTCCCGCGGCGACTGGTTTCTCACCTCTGAGACAACTCTGCGCTGGTTTCGGGAAGAGCTGTTTTTCCCCTCGCGGGTCATCGATCGGGATACGTACGAGAACTGGGTTAGAGCCGGGCGGACATCGGCAGGCGAGAGGGCGCACGCGCGCCTCCAAGAATTGCTGGAGAAGCCCGTCGCCTTCTTGCAGGACGCCAAAGCCCAAGCTGTACTCCAGATCGTAGAGAACGAAGCCGAAAGATACGGATGCCGGTCTCTGCCTCTAAGGGCGAAGGCGACCGGTTTCGTCTGAAGCGTGAGGTGTGCCCGCCCGGGATGCCGTGGTAGCCCGGTCACCTCGGGCTTCGAGCGCGTCGACCGTGGGAGACGAACGGAAGGGCTGGCGAGGCCGGATAGGGATACTGGGCCTCCCGCTTCGCTTCCTACGGCACGGGTTCTGCCCGACGCGGGGTGGTCCCCAGCGCACGAAAAAGCAAACCCCGGAACAAGGCAGATGGAGACGCAAAGGAGGAGTCCCCGATGGTCGAAGTACCTCTTCGCCGGGCCAACCGGCTCTTGAACCCCGGCTGCGTGGTCTTCGTCACCGCCCATCACGGAGGGCGGTCGAACTTTATGCCGGCGGCCTGGGTGACGCCCGTGAGCCATGAACCGCCGCTCTGCGCCGTGTCTGTCGCGCCCAAGAGGTTCACCCACGACCTGATTGGGAGGAGCAGGGAGTTCGGGCTGAGCGTGCCTGGCCTCGACCTGGCAGAGAAAGTGGCCCACGCTGGGGACATCAGCGGAAGTGAGGTGCAGGACAAGTTCGCAGCGGTGGGCCTTACGGCTGAGCCTGGGGTCAGGATCCGTGCCCCGCGAATCGCGGAGTGCCTGGGCCACCTGGAGTGCGTCGTGGAGCAGGCAGTCACGGTCGGCGATCATACGCTATTTGTGGGGAGAATCGTGGCGGCCTTCGCGCGGCCGGAGGCCTTCGGTGAAACCTGGCTTCTGCCCGACGCCCCTAACCTCCGCCCCCTCCACCATCTGGGCGGAGACTGGTTTGCCGTGCTGGAGAAGCCTCTCCAGATCGTTTTCCCAGGCCCCTAAGGCTGCCGGTGCGGCTCCCGAGAGAGACCTTTGGTGTGCGGCGCGTCAATGCGAGCAGCGCGGGGATTCTGCGTCTTCTGCGGAGGGCGATGGTAGAGGTCGAGGAGCCCGCCGCCCTCGGCCTTCCTTTGGTTGTAGTGCCGTGGTTGTGAGGGTGAGGAAAGGTGGTCAACGGCGGCCTTCTTGGCCGCCGGGGCCCGAGAGCTTGTTCCACACCGTTAAGGTGGGCGTGATGCTCCCCCGCGGGACTCCTTTTCATCCCGAAGGGGGACGCTTCTTGAGGGACAATCCACACTCAGCGGTGCGCGTTGGCTGGACGGTGAGGGGTCATTTCTTCGGTGTGGTGATCGAAAAGATGTGCCCGTCTGGGTCCACGAACTCGGCGTGACGACCGTAGAACTCGTCCCGCGGTTTGACGAGAAAATGCACCCCTCGCTCCCGCAAATGCTGGTACACGGCGTCCACGTCGTCCACTTTGAAGGCGAGGGCATGGCCCCATTTGACCTTGCGCGGGTCCTGTAGCTCCTCCGGCTCAGGACGGATGGCCAGAGAGGTCTCCCCCAGACGGAATTCCACCCAGTTGGGACTTTCGTTCTTTACCTTGAGACCCAGAACTTCTTTGTAGAACCGCTTGGACTCCTCGAGATCGGCCACGTTAAGGATCACGATGTCGAGGCTATCGAACATGGGTATCCCTCCACGCTTGCCCACCCTTGAGCTCCTCCCATCGCGGGTTCGAAGGCAATTGCATCAGTAAGATAGCATGGGGCACGGGAGAGCGCAAGGACAGACGTTACCCCGTGCGTTCCAGCGGCCCCGAGCACGTCTGGGGTAGAATTGGCTTGTTTTTGCCGGCCGCACCGGCTAAAATTGACGCCGTGGTTGCTGCGGCTCAGGCTGTGCGAGACCCAAGAACTGGAGGAGAGGCATGCGCAGACTCTTGCTCGCGGTGATCATTCTGGTGATGTCAGCTGCTTCGGCATTCGCCGATGCGGCGGACAAATCCTTCGAGGGGCGATGGGAGCTGGTCCCCCAGGTGAGCTCGGAAATCGGCTTGTACGATGCTTTATCCCTAGAATTCCGCGTATCCGGTAATGAAGTGCAGATCGTCGAGAAGTGGGGGACTACCCGGAGCTTCCAGGATACCCTGCGTTTCGTCGTCGGGGGCCAGGAGAACCTCGTCCCGGTAACTAATCGGGTATGGCCAAC
>JAPDPT010000007.1 GCA_034506315.1 candidate division KSB1 bacterium
AGGAGGAGGCCCTCACCCGGCTCGGAGAGGGGGTGCAGGAAACACGTGTCCTGAGACGGGAGGCCATTGAGCGCACGGCGGAGGCAGTGGCGCAATTTGTTTCCCGGTGCCGGGAATATGGGGCGGAGCAGGTGGTAGTGGCGGCGACGAGCGCTGCTCGAGACGCGGGGAATTTCGAGTCGCTGAACGAGAGCATCCGCAGAAGAACCGGGCTTTCTGTCCGCTTGCTGAGCGGTGAAGAGGAAGCGCGCGCGGCCTTTCGGGGGGCCAGGGCGGGCCATCCGGAGATTGAAGGGAGCTGCCTGGTCATCGACGTGGGCGGGGGGAGCACGGAACTGGTCACGGGGAACCGCCAACCGCAACGCTGGCTGAGCCTGAACATAGGCTCGGTACGTCTTAAGGAACGCTTTCTCCGCGGCGATCCCTTCCGAGCCGATGAATGGAAGTGGCTCTGCCACTACGTCCGGGACAATCTGGAGCGTGCCCGCACACAACTGGAGGCAGCGGTCGACATTGCCATCGGCGTGGGGGGAACCATTACCACCCTCGCCATGCTGGAGGCGGGCCTTGACCAGTACGATGCGGCGCGCATCCACGGAATGGAACTGACCACGTCCGTCATCGAGACATGGGCAAGCCGCCTTGCCCGGATGACCTATGAGGAGAGAACTCAGCTGCCTGGAGTGCCCGCTCTGCGCGGTGATGTTCTCCCCGTGGGAGCCCAAATTTTTGCGGAGGCGTTGCGGGTCTTTGACCTGCGGAGTTTGGTGGTGAGCACATTTGGCATTAGGCACGGAATTTTGCTGGAGTGAGGCGGCCATGGTCTACCAATCACGATTTGCCACATACGAGCAGAAGCTGGCGCAAGCCAAGATGGTGATGCTCCAGCACAACTGGCGCCCCGAGCATCACATCCAAGTGCAGAAGCTCGCCGGCCAGTTGTTCGAAGGGCTGCGGCCCCTTCACAACATGGGCGACCAGGAGAAGCTCCTCTTGGAAGCCTCTGCCCTCCTCCACGACATTGGCTGGACGATCAGCGGCACCAAGCATCATAAGCACTCCGTCTACCTCATCCGCCAAAGCAACCTCTCCCTTTTCAGCAACCGCGACCTGGCAATCATCATGAACCTCGTGCGTTACCATCGCCGGGGTGGCCCCGAAACTTCCCACCGGCGTTTCTCTGCCCTCACGAAGACGGACCAGGACATTGTCAAGCGCCTGGTCGCCATTCTCCGCGTGGCCGACGGGCTCGACAAGAGCAACGAGCAGCTCATCCACCGCCTCATGGTGGACATCGAGCCGGAAACGATCACCTGCGTCCTCATCACCCGCAACAACTGCGAGCGCGACATCGAAGGGGCCATGGACAAGCGGGAGCTTTTCGAGGAGGTCTTCCAGCGCACCCTGTCGTTCCGGGTAGAGACCCCTGCAACAACGCAGGCCGCTTGAGAGAAGCGCGCCTCCTCGAACCCCAGTGGCAGGGCAAGAGGCATCGATGCGCGGGGAGAAACGCGGGGAGTCCCCTATTGGAAAGAGGGATCGCCGTCCACAGGGTTTGTGGGCCCTGGCCTCCTCGCCGGCGAAGGAAATCCTTGCATTCGTGCGCAGAATCTTTTAGATTCGCCGCCGATAAATTGGACAAGGACCATGACCAGGATACAGCGCGGATGAGAGTCACACTTCCTCGAAAGTCGATGTACACCATGCGCAAGCCCTTCGGCTGGGGAGGGGCGCGGTCCATGTAGCTTTCTCGGATTCGCAAACCAAAGCCCCTTCCCAGCAACGGGAAGGGGCTTTTTTATTGCTTCGCCCGCACCGGGAGGAGGAAAGGATGAGCGACGGCTTACGTTTCGAAACTCTCTGTCTACACGGCGGTCACGAAGTGGACCAGCAAACGCTTTCCCGAGCTGTACCGATCTATCAGACGACCTCCTACCTCTTTCGGAACACCGAACACGCCGCGCGTCTCTTCGAGCTGAAGGAATTCGGCAACATCTACACCCGCATCATGAACCCCACCACCGAGGTCTTCGAAAGACGAATGGCTCTTCTGGAAGGAGGCATAGGGGCTCTCGCCACAAGCTCGGGACAGGCGGCTGCCGCCCTCATCTTCGCAACTCTCGCCGAAGCCGGCGACGAGATCCTCTCCTCCTCCAAGATCTACGGCGGGACGTATAATCTGCTCAAAGTCACCCTAAGGCGCTTTGGCATCCAGACTCGATTTGTGGGTGATCCCACGCCCGAGAACTTTGCGGCCGCCATCACCCCTCGCACCAAAGCCCTGCACGTGGAGACGATCGGCAATCCGCGGGGGGACGTAGCCGACATCCCCGCTTTGGCCGCACTGGCCCATCGCCACGGCATCCCCCTCGTCGTCGACAACACCGTTGCCACCCCCTATCTCTGCCGACCCATCGAGCTCGGGGCGGATATCGTGTACCACTCTGCCACCAAGTTCATTGGAGGTCACGGCACCTCCATCGGCGGTGTCATCATTGACTCCGGCAAGTTCTCCTGGGACAACGGCCGCTTTGCCTCCTTCACGGAGCCCAGCGAGGGCTACCACGGCCTGCGCTTTTGGGAGACATTCGGCAACAGCGCCTTCATCGTGAAGGCGAGGGTGGAGTTTCTGCGCGATCTCGGGCCAGCTCTGAGTCCGTTCAATTCGTTTCTCTTCCTCCAAGGACTGGAGACTCTCCCTCTGCGGATGCAACGTCACTGCCAAAATGCCATGGCCGTGGCGAACTACCTGCGCCAACACCCAAAAGTCGCCTGGGTCAGTTACCCCGGGCTGGCGGACCATCCGACTCACGCTGTTGCCCAGCGCGTCCTGCGCAACGGCTTCGGGGCGATTGTGACCTTCGGGATGAAGGGCGGCAAAGAGCAGTCGCGACGCGTGGTGGACCACGTGAAGCTCATTTCCTTGCTGGCCAACATCGGAGATGCCCGCACGCTCATCATTCATCCGGCTACTACCACACACCAACAGCTTTCGCCGGAAGAACAGCTCAGCACCGGCGTGACCGATGACCTGATTCGACTCTCGGTGGGCTTGGAGCACATCGATGACATCCTCGAGGACCTGGACCAAGCGATCGCCAGAGCATGAGCACCGCGGATAAGACCATCGTTCAGACGCAGAAGATGCTGGCCGCCAACCCGGATCGTCCGTTCCGCTTCGAGTGCGGCCGCGAGCTCCGCCACCTGGAGGTGGCCTACGAGACCTACGGCGAGCTGAACGCCCAGGGCGACAATGCCATCTACGTGGTGCATGCGCTAACAGGGAGCGCGCACGCAGCGTTTTACAATTCGCCGCAGGAGGACCGTCCCGGCTGGTGGGATGGACTGATCGGTCCGGGAAAAGCCCTGGATCCGGAGCGCTACTTCATCGTCTGCGCCAATCTCCTGGGCAGCTGCTACGGTACCACAGGTCCCAGCAGCATTAATCCTGAAACGGGCGACATCTATGGGATGGACTTTCCGCCCGTTACCACACGGGACATGGTCCGAGTGCAGAAGCTGCTCCTGGATCAGCTCGGGGTAAAGCGATTGCGCCTGGTGCTGGGCGGCTCGCTGGGCGGGATGATCACGTGGCAGTGGTTGGTAGACTACCCCGATTTTGTAGAGGCCGCCGTTCCTATCGCGGGCACCGTGCAGGGATCGCCGTGGATGATCGCCCTGAACGAGGTAGCCCGCCAGGCCATCTACAACGATCCCCGCTGGCAAAACGGCTGGTACCGAGACGAGGGACCAGCTGCGGGCTTGGCCTTGGCCCGGATGATCGCCATGATCTCCTACCGCAGTGACCGACAATTCCAGCAGCGTTTTGGGCGGGACCGTGTCCGCCCTGAACCCGAGCACGAACTGGAGTTCGACAACTGGTTTCAGGTCGAAAGCTACCTCCACTATCAGGGGCAGAAGCTGGTCAGGCGCTTTGACGCGCGTACGTACGTCTATTTGACCGAGGCCATGGACCTACACGACGTGGCGCGAGGGTACTCCTGCCTGGAGGAGGCGCTCGACCGGATTCAATCCCGCGTTCTTGTCCTTGGGATCGATACCGACGTGCTCTACTACCCGCACGAGCTTAAGGCCACGGTGCGCCTCCTGCAGCAAATGGGCAAGAGAGCCCAGTACGCGGAGATCCAGTCGATCTACGGCCACGATGCCTTTCTGGTCGAGTACGACCAGTTGAATCGGCTGCTTCGGGAGTTCCTGGAACGGAGGTAACTATGCGCGTCCTCAAATTCGGTGGCACCTCGGTGGGCGAGGCGGAGAGCATTCGTTCCGTGCTGCACATTGTCCGGCGGCAGATGGAAACCCCCCTTGTCCTCGTCTTCTCGGCGATGGGCAAGACGACGGACCAGCTGGCGGCGGTGGGCGAACTGGCCTCTCAGGGCAAGCTTGAGGAGAGCCTGGGCGTGATCTCCTCCCTTCGCGGTTACCACTTCGAGATCATCGGACAGCTTCTGGCCAACGGAGAGGCCAAACGCCGGGTAACCTCCTTCTGCGACCAGACTTTTCGACGCCTTGAGGAGATGGCTCGGGGCATGTCCGTTCTTTCCGATTTCTCTCTTGCCGTTCAGGATCGGGTTCTGGGCCTCGGGGAAATCCTCTCCACTAAGATCCTGGCCGCTTATTTCCAGCAAGAGGGATTGCCGGTGGAGTGGGTCGACGCCCGCGAGCTGGTGGTGACGGACGAGCAACACACGCAGGCCGAACCCCTGTTTGAGGAAACTCGAACCCGCTGCCGCGAGATCCTCCTGCCCCTGCTGAAGGCGAAGCGGATCCCCCTCACCCAGGGCTACATCGCCCGCTCGAAATCGGGGGCCATCACGACCCTGGGGCGTGGGGGATCCGACTACACCGCCTCGCTGATCGGTGCCGCACTCGAAGCAGAAGAGATCCAGATCTGGACGGACGTCGACGGCATCATGACGGCCGACCCCTGGCTTATTCCTCAGGCGAAGAACATCCCGGTGATGACTTTCAACGAAGCTGCCGAACTGGCTTTCTTCGGCGCCCGGGTGTTACACCCGAAAACCCTCGTCCCGGCGGTCGAACGGGGCATCCCGGTGCGCGTGCGCAATACCCACAAGCCGGAGGGGGAGGGAACGCTGATCCTGGCCGAGGCCCCGCCCAACGGCCAGCGCGTCAAGAGCATCGCCTACAAGGAGGGCATGACGCTGGTCAATCTGGTCTCCACACGCATGTTCAAGGCGCACGGCTTCCTGAAGCAGATCTTTGAGATCTTCGACCGCTATCGTGTGTCGGCCGACCTCGTGGCCACCTCGGAGGTATCGGTGGCAGTGGCGATTTACGATGCCTCCCGCCTACCCCTCGTGGTACAAGAACTCCAGCAGTTCGGGCGGATCACGGTCAAGCCGCGGCAGGCGGTGGTTTGCGTGGTCGGGGAGAAGCTGAAGGAAACGCCAGGCATCGTGGGGCAGATTTTCCAGGATTTGTCCGACGTGAAGGTTTCCATGGTCTCCCAGGGCGGCTCGGAGATCAACCTCAGCTTCGTGATCGATGAGGCAGACCTGCCCACGGTGATCTCGCGCCTCCACCGCCGCTTCTTTGAATCGGGGAATGGAGCTGGCGAGGCTCAGGAGTTCGAGGGGACCGCACTCACGGTAGCGGCTGACCGGGAGGAGACCTGATGGTGGAGAAGATTCCGGTCGCGGTGCTGGGGGCTACGGGTGCCGTGGGCCAGCGCTTCGTCCAGCTTCTGGCCACTCATCCCTGGTTTTCGGTGGCAGCGGTGACCGGCTCTGAGCGCTCTGCAGGCAAGCGCTACGGGGAGGCAGTGCGTTGGCTTCTGCCGGGTCCACCGCCCGAGGCTATTGCCAAGCTAACCGTGCTTCCCACCACACCGGAGGTCGTAGAGCCGAGCCTTGCCTTCTCCGCCCTTGACGCGGCCGCGGCTGAAGAAGTAGAAGCTGCTTTTCGAGCGGCGGGGAAAACCGTAGTCAGCAATGCCAAGAGCCATCGCTGGGATCCGGACGTACCCCTTGTCGTGCCGGAGATTAATGGGGATCATTTGGCCCTGGTCCAGACACAGCGCCCGCGCTACGGCGGGGCTATTGTCACCAATCCCAACTGCACCACGATCGGCCTGTGCCTTGCTCTGGAGCCTTTGCGCCTTCGCTTTGGGCTGAGGCGCGTGTTGGTCACCAGCCTCCAGGCCCTGTCGGGGGCCGGCTATCCCGGGGTGGCCTCCTTGGACATCCTGGATAACGTGCTGCCGGAGATCGCCGGAGAGGAAGAGAAGGTGGAGAATGAACCGCGCAAGATCTTTGGCCGCCTCACCGACGGTACCGTCGAGCCATCGTCCCTTTCGATCAGTGCTCAATGCAATCGGGTTGCCTCACGGGACGGACATCTCCTCTCCGTGTCGGTCGAACTGGGGTCGAGGGCCACGCTCGAGGACGTACGCCGCGCCTACATGGAGTACACCTCCCCTTTGGCCGACTTAGCCCTCCCCTCCGCCCCCGCCAGGCCCGTACTTTTCACCGAGGAATTTGCCCGTCCCCAGCCTCTCCTCGATCGGGATGCGGCTGGAGGTATGGCCGTCACGGTCGGTCGACTGAAGCGCTGCGCTGTGCTCGAGTACCGATTCGTGGCGCTTGTGCACAACACCATTCGCGGCGCCGCCGGGGGGACGATCCTCATCGCCGAGTTGATGCGCGCTCGTGGCCTGGTCTGACGGCGGCCGATCCACCTCGTTGGCCAGGGGACTGCCGCAGTTCTTTCGTCTCCACCGCACTGGCTCCAGACGGTGCGCCGCGGCACCGCACGTCCCTCTTTCCTCCTCACCCTTGACAATCAGCGTGCGCTTCGTTAACATTGCGCAAACCTCTGGGCCCGGCTGAGGGCCGTCAGGTCCCTACCACGTGCTGAGGTGGCCATCCAGCCCGTTTCAAGAGATTGTTGAGAGCCAGCGCGGAGGTGGACGGTGAGTCAGAGAAGGTCGGGAATCGCGGAACGGCTGGACAAGCTGTACGAGTTTGACCGCGAGCCGGTCACGCAAGACAAGCTGCAGAGCGCCTGGAAGTTTGCGGGGCTGTATGCAGGAGAGCACGTAGCGGCCACGGAGTTTGTGATCGGCGCGATGTTCGTGCTTCACGGTGTCTCAGCCCGCGACTTGTTCCTGGGTCTCCTCCTCGGCAATGTCTTGGCCGTGCTCTCCTGGGCGTTTATCGCAGCGCCGATTGCCGTACGCACGCGCCTCACGCTGTACTGGTATCTGCGCAAGATCTGCGGCCCGGGCCTCACGTTTCTCTACAATTTGGCCAACGCCGTTCTGTACTGTATTCTGGCCGGCGCGATGATCTCGGTTTCGGCCACCGCCGTCGGCCTTGCCTTCAAGATCCCCTCCCCCGCCCTCACGGACGTGCTTCCCACCAGTTTCGGCTGGGTTGCGGTGACCTTGCTGATCGGCGGGGTGGTCACCTTGTTCGCCATCCTCGGCTTCGATAAGGTATCGCGGTTCTCTTCCATTTGCTCCCCCTGGCTCCTGACGATTTTCATCGCCGGTGCCCTTGCTCTGCTCCCCAGACTGGGGAGCTTCGGAAGCCTGGCGGAATTCTGGGAGATGGCAAAAAGCAGGATCTGGACGGGTGTGCCCATCGAGGGCCAAGAGAAATACGGGTTCTGGCACATCGCCTTTTTCGCCTGGTTCTGCAACCTGGCGATGCACGTGGGTCTTTCCGACATGGCCCTCCTGCGTTACGCTAAGAACTGGAGGTACGGGTTCCTGTCCGCCTTCGGAATGTTTCCCGGACACTATCTGGCCTGGATTTGTTCAGGGGTGATGGTGGCGGCGGTAGGTCGGCGGATGGACCCGGGGCTCATGGCCTACACCGCGGCGGGCCTGGCGGGCGCCGTGGCCGTAGTGGTCGCCGGCTGGACAACCGCCAATCCCACCATGTACCGCGCAGGTCTGGCCCTTCAGGTTATTTCCCCCAACTGGGCGCGCTGGAAAGTCACCCTCGCCGCAGGAATGGTCACCACGGTGGTGGCCTGCTTCCCCGTGGTGTTCATGCGGTTACTCGACTTTGTGGCCCTTTATGGGCTCGTGCTCATGCCAATCGGGGCCGTCGCCTTCTCGGAACATTGGCTCTTCCCATTGCTCGGACTGACCCAGTACCGGGCCGAAAAGGAAAATCTCTTCCTCAACTGGCCCGCCCTGATCACCTGGATCGGCACCCTGGCCATCGTTTTTGCCCTGCCCGTTCACCTATTCTTCAAGTGGCTGCCGGGATATGCCATTGCCCAGGGCCTGTACATCCTGCTTACCAAGGTTTTCTACCGGAGGTAGACGAACCATGCAGACGGTGGAGCGCATTTCCCCCTATGTTTCGCTCGGCTCACTGGCGGCCATTGTGGTCTTTGCATCGCTGCACCTTACGGGCAACGCCAGCTTCCGTGTGTATCTTGTGGCAACAAACGTTCTGAGCGCAGTCTGGTTTCTGACGGCTCCCCTATGGCTTCTTCCGAAGAAGGACAGCGGCGGGTTGCCGTGAAGCCAGGAAGTGGGTGAGCACGCAAAGCGGGAAGTGAAAGCGGCCCCGTCCGCGTCGGAATCGGATCAGGAGACTGCGCGGAGTAGACCCCCAGCGATCCCGGGACGGGATCGGACCCATTCGACGATCCGGCGTTCCGATTTGGGCAAGGCGACCGCCGTGTGGCTAAGTTTCGCGGCCAGAGGAGAAAGTGGCGTTCCCTGATCCCCGACGCGCGCTTTGCGAAAGACAAGTTTCGGCAAGAGAGTCTTCTCTGCTCCAGCCGAGATGAGAATCGGCCTTCCTTCCGACTCGAGCGGTGCAGCCCCCGTTCCTGCAGCGATCTGACTGAGGGAACACAGGTGAGCCAGGGCTGCGCGGCGCGGACCGTCCCGCCGCCGTGCGCCGAAGAAATCCCGATTGATGGGTGAGACCAACTAAGGAGGATGACTATGCTCGAGGAATTCAAGAAGTTCGCCATGCGGGGCAACGTGATTGACCTGGCGGTCGGCTTCGTCATGGGCGCGGCATTCAGTGGAATTGTCAATTCCCTCGTCAACGATATCCTCATGCCCCCCATCGGTCTGCTTCTTGGCAAGGTCGACTTCTCCAATCTGTTCATTAATCTGACAGGCACCCCCTACGCAAGCCTCGCGGAGGCTAAGAGGGCGGGTGCGGCGACGATCAACTACGGCTTGTTCATCAACACGGTGATCAATTTTGTGATCGTCGCCTTTGCGCTTTTCCTGGTGGTACGTCAAGTCAACCGGTGGACGGCAAAGCCAGCTGCCCCAGCGGCTCCCACGACCAAGGAATGTCCCTACTGCTATACGGTCATCCCCATCAAAGCCACGCGGTGCCCAAATTGCACCTCGGCGCTGGCGGAGTAAGAAGACACGGGTCCGGGACGAGAAGGGCCATTCCCAGACCTCGGCAACGGTGGGCGTCGTGGCCGGAACGGAGGTGACCTCCCGTTTCGGCACTCGATCTACGCCGGAGCTTGCAACTGCCGCAGGTCAGACCTTTCGCAGCGGTGAGCCACTAGTCGAGTCACTGGCCATGGCCAAGGGGGAAGGCAGCGTTCCTACGCCCCTGCTGCAGTCGGCGGTGCGGTCTTCCGCTGTACCGCATGACCGCTTAGACCTCACCACCGCCAGGGACGGTCGGATTCCATCCACAGACCACGACCTGGCGGCAACGCGACGCGGTGCCTGACGGAAAGCGGTTTGCCGCGCAGGCTTGCAGAGGTGGGACCGCATCGCTTGGGCAACGCAACCAACGCTGACGGCCCCGAGGCTGTCCGTAGACAGTCGAGGGCCTGTTCTCCCAGTCCACCTGCGATGGCTGCCTACATCCAGGCGAGGATCCCATCAGCAAGGAGAGAGTCTGTGAACGCCAAGGGAGTCCCTGCCGTCGGCCTTGTGAGGGGGTTTGCTATGGCCTTAGCGCTGTTTCCCGTAGGATCGGCCGCTTCTCGCCTGATCTACGGCCCCCCGTTCGCGCCGGAACCGCGCAGGGCAACGTTCCAACCTGCTTGAGCTGCTCCGTTTCTCGGGCGTAGGGGACGCCAGCGAGAGGATTGGTCGGCCGATTTCGAGCCGTACACAAACCCATCGCGGCTCACCTGGTTCTCCACCCTACCCGACTGCCCAGAAAACGCGAGCTCGACAGCTGAGAACGTCGCGAGGTCGACACCCGCCTCTTGCAACCGAACGGTCACCGGCTATCTTCTCGCCAGCTTACGGGGCAGCGTTCCCCGACGGGCTTAGTCGGAGGGGGAGCGTCCTGCGCGGTCGAGGCGCTGCAGATTCCTCCTCCCGGCGGCGCGGCTCGTTGCCTCCTGACCGCCTTCTGACAAGGCAACAATCCGTAGCGGCGTCAAACGAAGTTGGTCCCGCACAGATGCACTGGGATGCGTCGACCCGGTCCCCCGGGGACTGGCGGAGAAGGGCCACAACCGCGGCCAGAGAGAGCGTCTGGTTTACCCGCGCCGACTCACTTTTCGAGTGCCTCGAGCACTTCCAGGTTGCTCTTCGCCGTCGGGTTTTCGGGGTCGACGCGAAGCGCCTGTTCCCACGCCCGCCGCGCCGCGGCGAGGTCCCCCTGGCGATAATGGGCGATCCCGAGGTTCAACCAGGCGGGAACGTAGTGGCTGTCCAACTCGACCGCTTTCCGAAGACTCCCAATCGCCCGTTCCGTGTCTCCCAGCATCAGATGGATTCCACCGATGTTCCCCCACGCGGGAACCTCCTTCGGGTCGAGGCGAACAACAGTCGCAAAGGCTTCCAGCGCCTCGCGGTACCGTCCCTTCTTCATCAGGGCGATCCCCAGGTTGTAGTGGGCGTTCTCGAGGGACGGGTTCGAGAGGATGGCTTTGCGCCCCCAGTAGATCGCCTCGTCCAGATGTCCTTCGTTCAGATGCGCCACGCAGAGGTTGTAGTACTCGCCGGCCGGATTGGCCCGTTGGCTCTGTCTTGCCCCAAGCCAGAAAGAAAGCGCGATTGCCACCGCAAGGGAGAGACCCACCCAGCGGCCCGTCACCGGCCTCGAGCGCCGGCAGGCAATCAGCCATTCCGCCCCGTAGGCGGCGAACAAGATCAGATAGGGCACGACCACAACGCGGTAGCGGTCAGACACGAAAAACAAGATCACCCCGAGCGAGTACAGGGTAACTAACCCGTAGAGGAAGCCCAGCCTGTTCCTCTCAGGCCAAGCCACCACCAAGCCGAAGAGGGCGAACGGCATCAGAAAGACCAGGTTGGTAAACGGAATCCTGAGGAGCCAGGAAAACTGCTGGTGAAAAGCGTATTGGAAGTTCAAGGGGATTTCGTAGGGGTTCAGGAAGAGCACGGTTTTCTTCAGCAGGAGCCAAAGCCACTCGTAAGGCCGGGAAAGAATGAAGGCAAAGGTCTTGCGGTACCAGTACCAGGAGACCTGGGCCGCGGTGAGGGATCGGCCCAGCTCCGCTTCGGCTACGCGAGTCGCGTCCTCCAGGTTGATGGCGCTTACGCTCGGCTCCATCCCGGCAGGCGCTTCCCAGACCCCACTGGCTCCCCGATGGTTACCGATGTAGAAATTGATGCCGCCGTGCGTCGTGAGGGGGATCCACTGGCCTTCCGCCAGGAAGTTGTGCAGGGTTGTCCCGGCGATCGGTAAGGCAAAGGCCGTGGTCCACGCGGCCAGGACGCTGATCCTTCGCCGGTGCCCGAAGCGGAAAAGCCACGGCGCCCCAAGAAAAGCCGGCACCGCCGTAAGCAGGTTGGGGCGACCGGTCACCGCCAGCCCCAGACTCAGCCCTGATAAAAAGACCCGTGCCCAAGATCCCCCGTCCACCGCCGACACCAGCAGAAACGTGGCCAACAGAAACAGGAAGGTGTTCAGCGAGGTGCCCAGCAGGCACCCGTCAAAAAACAGGAAAGGCGCGTATAGGGCGGCAAAGAACCCCGCCATCGCGGCAGCCCTCCGCGTCAGGAAACGGCGCCCCAGGGCGAAGACGAGGACCGCTCCGAGTGAGCCGAGGAGAAATTGCACAAGGCGAACCGCGGAGAACGACTCTCCAAAGAGAAAATAGACCAGCGCCAGGAAATAGCTATAGAGGGGGGCGAGGTAAAAGGCGCGCTCCAATACAAGCTTTCCCGCGAGAATCTGATGCGCGAAGTGATTGAAGAGAGCCGAGTCGTGGATTAGAATGTTGGCCGCAGGGCTGTTCCGCATCAGATGGAACAGGTAGATGAGGCGCGCCGCGAGCGCAGCGACGAAGATCGCGAGCCCCACCCAGACGTCAGATGATCCTATGCGGAGGAGCCGAGAGGGCACCTCCGCCTTTGCCCCCCTCGGCCTGGATGGTTTATTGGCTCTTCGTTTCTTCCGCATGGTGAAGGGGTCCGCGCTGTCCACTCTGCCCTTTACTGACGACGGAGGGGAAGATCAAACACCTGCGCGTAACCGCCGCCCATGTTGCGGCCGAGCCACAGCCTGTACTCAAGATCTTCCTGACGTGACAGCCACCGTTTTGCAACCGGCTTTGTCGCCGTCAGCACCAAGATCACGTGCTTTTCGCCTTGCCGAGCCGAAAGCACAAGTTCGTCGCGGAAGTCCCCGGCGAGGTCGGCCACGTACAGGAGGTGCGCTCCTTCGAGTGGGACCGCCAGCGTATCCAGGCTTCGTAAACCCCTTCCATCGAACTCGGCCACGATCGTGTCGTCCGCCGACACGAGCTCCCGGGTCTCGTCACCGTCCCACTCCAGCGGCGAGTAGCCGAATGGGAAGCCTTCGAGCAGCAGGTATCCCTTTGCGGAGTAGAGTAATAGAGTGCGATCTTCGTGGCCGCGACGATTGGAGAGGCATTCGTAGCCTGGACTGTCGGCCCAAATATCCGCCGTCCAACCGATGTGGCCGTGGGTCCACGCGGGATCTTCCTCCTGGTTGTGGCACCACAGGAGCCGACCATCGCTGGCGCGCACCAGGTAGACGCCGGCATCGATGCTCGTCTCCACGATGTAGAACACCTCCCGTCCCGGCACTGTCGGATCAATGTCGTGGATGCTCACCACGTCGGGGTGATGTCGATAGATCGACCAGCGGAGGCTGCCATCGGCGTTCAGGCAGGTTGTGCCGTCGAAGATCTCCTGACGGCCGTCCCCGTCCACATCGGCTACCTCGATGCGGTGCGATCCGCTTCCGCTGGTGAGACCTGTGCTCTGGAAATCCCAGAGGGGACGGAGGTCCCGGTCAAACGCCGTGATCCTCTCGTTCTCGTAGACGCCG
The DNA here is from genome assembly GCA_034506315.1 of candidate division KSB1 bacterium. Taxonomy (GTDB): domain Bacteria; phylum Zhuqueibacterota; class Zhuqueibacteria; order Oleimicrobiales; family Geothermoviventaceae; genus Zestofontihabitans. The sequence goes on from JAPDPT010000007.1 coordinate 13,272, forward strand.
GTCTGGGTCAAGATCGCCGGCTGTCTCCCGTCCAAATAGCCCACGGAAAGATGGATCCGGGTGGAGGAACGATTCCAGTCCGAAAGGAGCCTTGGCCAAGGGGCCTTTCTCCGAAGCCGGCCCGTCCAGCCGTCCAGGACCGCCACGTAGACCGAGTCCCCCTCCTGCAGACGGGTAATGACCTCCGCCCGGCCGTCCCCGTCGAGATCGAAAACGTTGAAGGGGACGTTGTTGTGGTTGCCGAAACAGTGGTCGTGCCACACAAGGGGACGCCGCCAGAGCGATTGTCCCCAGGATGAAAAGGCCTCCAGCTCAACGGGCACCCCAGGATCCTGCGACATTTCGTGAATCCCGTTGGAGATGCGCACCACACAGTCCAGCTGCCCATCCCCATTGAGATCGGCAAACAGGGGGACGATGGCCCCTGGCATGGCCCTGGTCTCTGCGCGGAAGCACACAGAGGAGGGGGATTCAGACGGGCTCACCCCCGCCCATTCGCTCACCGGCCCCTCCCTGCCGTCTGGCGTAACGGGGCGGATCCGGTAGTAGAGTCGGCCTGCCGCGCGCAGAGCCGGGTCGAGGGTATCGAGGTAGCTCGTAGCCTCCACAGGCTTGGGATTGATGCGAAACCCTGCCTCGTCGCGTCGTAGACTGCGGTAAATGTTGAAGCGCACTTCCGGCAGGTCGCTCGCCAGAAGGGCCCAGCTCAAGAAAACTCTCCCCTGCCCCTGTGCCAGAGCCACCACCCTGCGCGCCTGAGTGCGCCAGTCGGCACCCTCCGGCTGGCGTACCGGCCGGAATCCAACCTCAGGGCTGCGGATCCCGGCGCTCAGGCTCGACCGGAAACCGACCCGCAAGTACCGGGCGCTGCGATTCCACGAACCGCCCATGATCGCCCCTTCCAGCCCAATGGGGTCGTCCAGGCGGTACCTGTACTGCAGGGTAGCCGGGTCGGGATAGGTGTCGACGAACTGAAAGACGTTACCGGCCATGTCAAAGAGGCCGTAGCCGTTGGGCGCGCTCTCCTTGACCGGCCGGAGGTAGCGTTTCCAGTCGTCCACATTGCGGGACCCATCGGGATCGTAATTGGCGCGGCCCCGCGGGTCCTCATCCCCCCACGGGTATCGACTTTCGAGCAGACCGCCGCGGGCGGCATACTCGAACTCCGCGGCCGTAGGCAAGCGGTAGGTCCTGCCCTCAGCCTGGGAGCGCCAGGCGAGGTAGGCAGCAACGTCGTACCGATTGACCATAACCACTGGATGGTCGAGGAGCTCAGCCGGAGGCTCTTGTCCCTGCCAGAACGGAGGCGGAGGGTATCCCGTCTGGCGCACGAATTCTGCGTACTCGCGATGCGTGACGGGGTGGTCAAGGATCTCAAAATCGTCCACACGGCTTACGGATCGGGCGCTGCCTCCCGTCACATCGCCGCGCAGAAAAGTGCCCCCGCGGATCAGCACGAACCCGTCTGGCCCGGCACGGGGCCGGGACTTCGGCCGCCAAGGACTCGCTTCCCCCTGCTGGGCTTCCGCTGTCGCCGAAAAGCTGGCAAGGAAAATGGCCAGGACAACCAGAGTTCCCTCTGCGCCTCGTGCGGAAATCATCAGGTCCTCCCTCCGCTTTCGGCTGGGTGCTCAGCGGGTGAGCTCTACCAGGCCAGCCCTCTCCAGGAGCTCGACGTACCGGACCAGCCTATCGTAGTCCACGTCCCCAAACTCCGCGCGGACTGCGTTCCAGATATCACGCAGTGTCCGCTGGCCGTCCATGAAGTTGGCCACCTCGAACTCTACGGCATCACCGAGTCCTGCGTCTGCCACGTTCTCGGGTCCAAGCACCTCCTCCAGATAGCCAGGTGCGACCGGGCCGACAAAGTGAGGCAGGCGCCTCGGGATCCATCCGCCAGTAGTGGCGAGACCGGGTGGATCCGGCTGCGAACGAGAGGGCGCCGGGACCGCAAGCCAGTTCTGGACGACCCCCGGTTCCATTCGTTTGCGAAGCAGGGCCAGCTGGGCGTCGATCTCCGCCACCAGCGAACAGGTCAGGGACACCACAGTCCGGCTACTATCCAAGCGGATCACGGAGCGCACGGAAGCTTTTTCCCTCTCGCCCAGCCAGTGCAGGCGATTCCGGCCGGCCTCCAACGCCTTTGTGCAGGCCTGCGGGTCTCGCCGGTACCCGACCAGCTCGCAGGCCACCTCCGAGGCGGCAGCAGCCAGGCGACTCTGGCCCCCGGCGCTTGCCAGATAAGCGAGCTGCAGAGCCGTCGATTCGTCGGCCCACCCGATCACGCGCGCGAAGAGAGCGCTGAACAGGAGCACCCTCTCCATCTGGGTGGGATCGATGTTGTCCGGTACGTCCTGAACCGTGTGGTGGTGGAAGTCGGCCTGGAAAAGCATCGGCATCGGGACGGCCACGGTCGCATCATTGAACATCCAGTGATCGCTGCCGCCGGAGTAGGCCTCGAGGCGATAGCCAAACGGCTGCCGCGATCCCCCTACGGACCACACGTCGAGTTGCGCCAGCTCCTCCAACAGGGCAGCACACAAATCGTTGACGAAGCTCGGCTGGGACCACGGGGTCTGGATTACGGAGAGGATGGAACGCGTAGCGACAGGATCACCGCCGACCATGTCCAGGTTGAGCCCAGCTACGGTCTGGGGCATTTCGGAGGCGTGCGCCTGAATCCACGGCACAGTACCGTACCATTCGGACGTCCAGAGGAACCGCAGGGACCGCCTGGGAGGGGGCAGCTGCCCGCTGTCCACCAAACACTTGAGGGAGCACGCGAGCTCGAGCAATGCAGCCGAGCCACTGGCGTTGTCTACGGCGCCCGGCTGATAGTGGTCCAGATGGGCCACGAACAGGATCTGCTGCCCGCTCGATCGGCCCGGTATCGTACAGGAGAGCGTACCTACCCGGGAGGGATAATCTTCCCCTTCGACCACCGCGTGGACGCGCACCTTCTTTCCCTGTTCCAGCCAGGAGAGGATCTGTTCGGCGGTGCGCCGGCTCACCGTGAAGCCGAATGTGGTGGCCGGTTGCTCCCGCTTACGGATCCACAGCCCGTGGTAGGGAATAAAGTCCGGAAACTCCATTCGATCCTGCCGGGAGAGGTAGGTGATGACCCCGGCTGCTCCCCGGCGGAGAACGGCCTCGCGATGGACATCTCCGGCATAGCCGTCGGCGAGGACGATCTTCCCGCGCACGTCGGTGCCGGAATAGTCCGAAGGCTGCGTGCCCCGCTTCACGGCCACCACGTCCGCAACCACATCGGCCGACTGGCTGCCTTTGGCTACGGAGGTAGGCAGCTCCCGATAATCCGCGAGCTTCCGTTTCTCCGGCTCCACCAGCCAGAGCTCCGCCCGGCGAATCCGCCATCCCATAGGTGGCGTCCAGGTCGCGTAGCGGCGCTCGCCATCGGAGGGGAACGTCTCCAGCTGGGGCTCGAGTCCCACCTCGCGTAGTCGCGAGGCCACGTACTCGGCCGCCTGGAACCACCCCTCGGAGGCCTGGATCCGGTCGAAGCGGCTGATATTCCACACGTAATCCTTAGCCCGCCAGCCGGAAAGCTCATCCTGGAGCGTGCGAACCTCTTCGGCCGGGATCACCGTGCCGATCACCCTCCCGCCGGCCACGGCTTCCGGATTGGCGAAACCAACGCCGGCGGCCAGAAGCAATCCGATCAGGCCCGCCCTGGATCTCATCTCGTCCCTCCCCAATGGCACAGGTCATTCCGCTTTGACGGAGATTCAGCCGACTTTCACCGCGAGCAGGGTGATGTCGTCGTACTGGTCGCAGCCTGCGGCGAAAGACTCGACAGCCTCGAGGACCCGCTGGCACACCGCCCGGGCCCCATGGGGCGCAGCACAGCGTAGCTCTTCCGCCAGCCGTGCCTCCCCAAATTCCTCCTCGCGAACGTTCTGCGCTTCCACCACGCCGTCCGTGTAGAGGAACAGAAGATCCCCTGCAGCCAGGTTGGCCTGGCCCACCTCGTAGCCAACTTCGGGGATCATGCCCATAAGCAGTCCGCCGGTCTCCAGCGTGCTCAGGTCCCCGTTTGGCCGGAGCAGGTAAGGGGGATTGTGACCAGCATTGACGTAACGCAGCGATCGCTCCGGAATCGAGAGGATTCCCACGAAGACCGTCACGAACTTGTCGTAGCCCGTGTTCTCGAAGATAAGCCGGTTGAGGCGAGCTGCCAGCCCCGCCAGGTCCACCCCGGGGGCCAGGAGGGTGTGCAGTCCAGCCTGGACGTTGGCCATAAGCAAAGCCGCCGGGACCCCTTTGCCACTTACATCCGCAACCACCAGCGCCAGTTCCTCCGGGGAGAGGAGCAGCACGTCGAAATAGTCGCCGGCCACCCAGCGCGAGGGCTTGTGCGTGCCAAAGACCTCGATTCCAGGCACCTCAGGGAAGCCGCGGGGAAGCAGACGAAGCTGGATCTCGCGCGCGATCTGCAGCTCCTCTTCCATCCGCTGCTTCTCCAGGGACTCGCGAAAGAGGCGGGCGTTTTCCAAGGCATTGGCCGCGTGGTTGCCGAGGGTCACCAGGAAGGACAAGTCGTCGTCCGAGTAGTCCCGCGCATCGAGCCGTGCCCCCAGGGCTACCGCCCCGCAGGGCCTATCCTGAACCCACAAAGGAACCAGGAGCCGAAAACCGGCCTCGGGGAGAGGGGCCAGCGGCTTTGGCTCCGCATCCGACAATACCAAGGGCTTGCGGCCGGCCCGCACCACATCCACAAGCCCTTCCGGGCAGGCGACGGATGAGTGGTTTTCCAAGGGACCAAAGGCGGCGAGGAGGCGAGGCTGACCACCGGGTAGCAACTGCCAGACGGCGCACGTATTGGTGAGCATTTCCCCCATGAGCGCGTAACAGAGGGACGAGGCGATTCGGTTTTCGTCGAGGCTTGCGTTGAGTTCGGTACTGAGCTCGAAGAGGGTCTGCATCTCCTGGAGCTTGCGGTCCAGCCGGCGGTTGGCGGCGTCCAGCTCTTCCACGATCAGCGCATTTTCCACCGCCGTAGCCGCAATGCGAACCAGCGTCTCGAGGAAGACGACCTCGTCCGCTTCGAAGCGCCTGCCCGCTGGTTTAGGGCCCAGGGCCAGGAGACCGAGCCCGCGTCGACCACTGGCAAGCGGAAGGACGAGCGAGAATCCCCAGCGTCTCAGCGTCTCCAGACAGGGAGAATAGGCCTCCCCCGGTTCGTCCAGGAGAACGGCGCCTTCCACCGAGCAGGAGACGCCCAGATCCTTTCCGCGAAGCTCCAGAGGGATGCCCTTGCTGCTCTCCACGCGCAGCTGCCCACCCCGGTCCAGGGCGATGAGACCGCGCGTCACCAGGAACCGCCCCATGGCCGTCAGAAGGAGGGAATCGAGCACTGACGAGAGGCGAAGGGAGGAGTTCAGGACCTGACTGGTTTCAATTAGGGACTCGAGCTCGACGACCCGTCGCTCAAGCTCGGAGAGGGACGCACTGGAGCTGGCTTTCGATTCGGGGGGACACACCGGTTCCCTTCTCCCGCTTGACGTCAACGCCTTGGGAACCCGATTAGAGGCAGCTGGCGGGAAACCTGTCGTCGCAGGAAGCCATTGGGCCCGACAGCGCCCGCGGGGAAAAATCAGCCTGACCTTTTCCTCGACTTTCCGGATCTCACAGGCTGCTTTGCCTCTGTCCTATCCTGGGCCGGACTGACGAAGTACTTGACCATGCGCACCTGATTTCGTACGCCTGGCTGGATGCTGTATTCAACCTCGTCCATCAGGGAACGCATCAGGTAGATACCCAGTCCGCCGACGCGGAGCTCGGCCAAGTACTCGGAGATGTCCGAGATCTCCACGGCCTTGGGGTCGAAACCCTTGCCTTCGTCGGTTACGACGATGGTGAGGCGGTCGTAGTCCAGGCGCACAGCCACGTCGATGGGCTTCCGGGGATCGCCGTCGTAGGCGTGCTTGACCACATTGGTACAGGCCTCATCTACCGCCAGCTGGATCTTGCCCACATCCTCCTCGCTGAATCCGGCGTTGCGGGCGATCCGGGAGACGAATTCCCGAATGATTTCAAGGTTTTCCGTCCGGCTCGGAATCCGGAGCCGGTACGTGGTTTCCTCCGCCACGGGGGACACTCCGAGTCTGCGGTCAACTCCCGGCGTTTGGACTGTCGACAGCCCCTTCAAATTTCGCCAGCGCCTGGCGCTCGTCTTCGTAGATCTCGTAGATCAGCGGGAAGCCGAGGAGGTCGAACACCCGGTAGATTTTCGGCGGCATGTTGGTGAGCTTGATGTCGCCCTGATTCTTCCTCACGGTCTCGATGAACCCCATGAACACCCCGAGGCCGGCGGAGCTGATATAGGTGAGGTCCGCGAAGTTCACCACAATCCGGTACCGGCCTTCGTTCACAAGCTCCTGAAGGCTCCGCTCCAGCTGAGGTGCCGTGTGGGCGTCCAGGAACCCCTTGATGTACAGGGTCGACACACTGCCGTCATCCTTTCGGCGAATTTCAAAACCGCTCATGGACGTCTCCTCTCGCTAAGAGCCTACCCTGGTACGGGGCCCCGCAGACTTCGTTGCCATCTTTTTGGGTTCCTGCTGGACCCGTGCGCCAGGGATCAGCCGTCCTGCCTCCGCTCCTCACACACGGTCCGGATTAAGCCTGACGATCACAAACGTCAGGTCGTCGTGACGCGGGGTGTGAGGTCCCACGAACTTGCGGACCTCCTCCACCACCTTGGCCTTGAGTTCCCCTACCTCCGCCTGATGGAACTGCGAAAGGACACGGGAGATCCTCCCTTCCCCGAACTCTTCCCCTTCCGGATTCATCGCCTCCGTCAGTCCATCGGTGAAGAAAAACAAGCTTTCGCCTGGCAGCATTGAGAACTCGATATCTTCGACCAGCTCTGCGTAGTCCGGATCGCGCACCAGACCGAGCCCCACGCCTCTTGGCTCGAGGAAGCGCACGGTACCGTCCCGCATTACGTGGGCCAGGGGGCAATGGCCGGCCCGGGCGAAGCGAACGGTGTGCTTGGCCGTGTCCACCACCGCGTAGATCAGGCTGATGAATGTCTTGCGGTCCATCCGCTGCGAAAGGATCTCGTTGGCCCGGATCAGCAGCTCCCGCGGTCGCTCCACCAGGTGGCTCAGGGTCTCCACCACTCCCTTCGTCTCGGCCATGTAGAAGGCAGCGGAGGATCCTTTGCCCGCCACATCGGCGATCACCACCGCCACGCGGTCCGGATCCACGGGGAAGTAGTCGAAGTAGTCCCCTCCCACGTCATTGGCGGTGATGCACAGACCGTCGAAGGTCATTCCGTTCCAGAGGAGGGGCTCCGGCGGGAGCAGCTTCTGCTGGGCCGCCCTTGCGACGCGCAGCTCCTCCTCGAGCCTCTGTTTCTCGATGGACTCGCGGATCAGGTTCGCATTCTCGAGGGCCACCGCCGATTGATTGGCGAAGGCCAGGAGGAGCTCACAGTCGTCCGGCTCGAAACCGAACGCCTCGTATCGGGCCACGTACAGAACCCCATGCCGGCGATCGCGGGCTGAAACGGGAACCCCAATCACCGACTGCCAGTGCCGGGGCACATTGCGGAGGTCCTTCAGCCGCGGGTCCCGCCGAAGTTGCTGGCTCAAAACCGTGCGACCGGTGCGGAGAATCCATCCCGAGATGCCCTGCTCGAGGTCTACCAGTCGGCCTTCGAGCTCCTCGATGGCTACGCGGACTGAGGACACCACGCGCAGCCGGCCGTTACGCCGCAGCTCGAGCCAGGCCGCATCCCCCTCCGTCACCTCCGCGGCCAGTCGAGGGATCGTGCGGACCAGCTCGTCGATGTCCAGAAGCGAGCTGGTCATTTCGCTGAGGCGCTGGAGCGACGCAAGCCCCCGCGACCTCCGGTCGTACACGCGCGCGGTAGGGAGAGTGAGGAGCAGGGCAACACCGGCCATCCCGAAGTACACCGCGCCTACCAGGGCGGTCACACTCAGCATCGCCTGGAAGGGGGCGGCGGTGGCAAGCGCGCTGGGCTGATTGAGACTCCCCCCTGTCAGGATGCACAGGACGGTGACCAGAAAGGCCGCCCAGAATGCCGCGATCTTCTGTCGGCGGAAGAGGCTGTGCACCCAGGGCTGGCGAAACCCCGTTACCACGGCGGCGATGACCGTGAGGAGCAGAGCCCCGTCCCCCACGCTTCGCGGCACGGCCTCGACGAGCCCAAGGGCGCGGAGGGCCACCGCCGCAGCCGCCAGGACAACCAAAACGGCGAAATTGCGTTGGGTCGATCCCCTCTGGCGCGTGAAGACCAGGCCCCGGATCAGGACCCAGAGGAGAGTGGCAAAGAAGCTACCCGCCACCGCCAGAACCAGTAGCGCCGTCAGTACCCCGGCCAAAGCCTGGGGAGCCGACAGCACCCCTCCCCCTATCAGAGCGGTACCAGCCAGACCCGAGGCGCCGGCCATCGCCCAACGCATCAGCTCCGGCCCACTGCCTTGACGCAGCCGGCTTGTCGCGCGAAGTCCACGTGCCCACGCCGCCACGGCCACAAAGAGCAGCAGTGTCACAGGGACAATGAGGGCAACCTGGTTTCCGACACTGAGCAGACCGGCCAGGCCCGAGAGGAAGAGCCCGCCGGCGAGCGTGAGGCGGGAACCTCTCGCCTCCGGCGCCTCGTCCGAGAAGGAAGCAAGAGCACTGTCTTCTGGTTCAGCCGGGTTTCGCGGCTTCTTGACCAAAGCCATCTCAGATCGCCTTGACGACAACGAGGGTCATGTCGTCGTGCTGCTTCCCACTGCCCACGAATCCCGTGACCGCGCGAAACAGGTGATCCAGGATCTCCTGAGCGGTCCCCGCTGAATCCGTGGTCCGGAGCGCCTCTGCGAGTCGCTCCTCCCCAAATTCGACTTCCTCCAGGGTCATCGCCTCGGTGAAGCCGTCCGTGTAGAATACGAACACGTCTCCTGGAGCGAAGGGTATACGCTCCTCCACGGTCACCTCCGAAAACAAGCTCGAACGAGCAAGGCCAAGGGCCATTCCGCTGGGTGCGAAGCTCTCGACCTCGCCTGCCCGAAGGCGGCGCAGCAGAAGCGGGTTGTGCCCGGCGCGGGCGAAGGAAAGGACCCGCTGCCTCAGATCGAAGACAGCGTAGATCATGCTGATGAAGCGTCCGCGCTCCGCATTTTCGCAGAAGAGCTGGTTCACGCGGATCAGGACCTCACGGGGCGAGTCGCTCTGCTGTGTGCACGCCCTCAGGAATCCCTTGGCCAAGGTCATGTAGAAAGCGGCGCCGATGCCCTTTCCCGAGACATCGCCGACCGCCACGCCGAGCCGATGGGAGTCCAGGAGGAAAACGTCGTAATAGTCACCGCCTACCTCCGTGGCAGGGACGCAGCGGCTTGCCAGGTCCAAGCCGGGAACCTGAGGGAGGTTGGCGGGCAAAAAGCCCTGCTGCACGCTCCGGGCGATCTCTAACTCCCGCTGGAGGCGCTCACGCTCCGCCACCCGCGACACGTAGGCCGGCTCAAGCGCGTCCAGAGTCGAAGCAGGCATACCCCGGGCGCGAACCACAATCCCGAAGCCGAGAAGAAGGCCAAGACAGGCAAAACCTGCTATCCCGGAGAGGCTCAGACCAGCGGCCCAGAGTGCGAGGCTCTTGTGGAGCAAGGCGACCACCCAGGCTGCAACCACGGGCACGAGGAAACTACCGCTCAACAGCGAACCGGTCATGGCCGCAGCGAACACACCCTGGCGAAGGAACTGCGTCAGACCTGGCTCCGTCTCACCCAGTCCCAGACCGATGAAGTCGAAAAGCCCGGTGACGGAACCCAGGAAAAGGAGAGGCAGAGAAGCGACGACGAACCGGCGAAAGTAGCTCACTACAAGCGCACGGAAGGTGAGCTCGCGCAGGACGGCCAGACTGGTCGCGGCACACAAGTGCAGGACAAACGGAGAGCCCGAAGCCAGAACCGGCTGCCGCGGGTCGATCAGTAGACGGCCCTCCCCGAATTGCAGGTACAACCAATCCACCAGTCGGACTGAGCCCGCAGCGATTCCTGCCCATAAGAAGCCGCGCAGGATATCCTGTCCGACGGACCGGACCAGGATTCTCCCCCGCAAGACAGCCGTCACCGGGCGGACCTTCTCCGGCCAAACGTCGTGCCCCACCGAATCGGCGAGGGCATAGAGGACCAGCACCGCGAGCCCGACCACGGGCACAATAAACGCCACCCCCATTACAGAATAGAGGTCCGGGGTTTCCATTGAGGTGTAGGCAATGATCGCCACGCAGACCGTCACCAGAGCGGCGAGAGGGATCCCCTGGGCCAGATCGATCTTATCGGCTCGCAATCGGCGGATCAGAAGGACAAGGGCTAAGGTGACGACGGACAGCAGACCTGTCAATTCGAACAGGCTTGTAAGCTTGGAGGGACTCGGGGCGTAATCCCTCGGGATGCTGTACTCGGTACGGTAGCTTCGAATCCCCTCCCGACCGACCACAAGCCAACGCGTCTCTGTGACCCCGGGTACCGAGGAAGCCCCCTCCAGAGAGAACACGTGGACAGGCGGCCCCGGCTGCCCTCGGTTCTCGCGGCGCAGCTGAAGACCGGCCAGAGCGGACTCGGGGACACCGGCCAGGCGCAGGAAGTCCGTGGCCATTTGGCGCGCGCGCGCCGAATCGGGTAAGGTGCGCAGGGAATCGGAGCGAGAGGGGCGTCGCGAGAAAGAGAGCAGGTGGCCGTGGGGGTCCAGCTCCACCGAGATTTCTCCCAGGATGGAGGAGCGAACCATTTCCAAAGCCTGCTCATCGGGCATCTCGCGACCGAGCTGGAAGTAGCGCAGGCGCGGGTTCCATTTGACCTGCCAGCGGTAGGCGGGGGCACCTGCCCGGATCCAGTGATGGGCTTCTTGGACCCCGAAGCGGCTCTGCAGATACCGGAGCCACCGCCGGTCGCTCAGGAACTGGACGCTAACCCCTTGACCCTCCACGTCGCCTGCCGCAGCCGCTGCGATCTGCTCGGCGCGCTCGAGGATCTCAGCCCTCTTGAGGGGAAGACGAATCGCGGTCAGCGGATCCCATCGCAGCGAAGTCCAGGTGAACAGGGCCAGCCCCGCAACTCCGGCGGCCGCAAGGTACAGGTTCTTTCTGCGGGGGATAACCACTGATCAATCCACCTTTACGGTTTGGGGTCGGGTGAAGCTGTGCGAGCGGCTCTCCACGTTCCCGAGGCTGTCGAGGCGGACGACCTCGTGCGTGAGGGGATTGGCCAGCAGGCAACCGTGGGTGAATCGGTCGTAGGCGATGTCCGTCGCACCGAACCAACCTCCGCTTTCCACTTCCACCATGCCCGCCCGGTCTGCCCGCAGGGCGCGTGCACTCCATTGGGATACGCCGGTCCCGTCGAGAATCCACCCCTGCTCGCCGTCCGGACCCACCGAAAGCCCTCGCACGTCGACCAGGCGATCCAGGACCAGTTGCCACTTGCCCCGCCGCATATCGAAGCAGTACACCGCATGGGCGTCTGCGAGCCAGAGGAACAGGCCTTTGGCGTCGGCCTCGATTTCTCGCGGGTCCTGGAGCGAAAACGGACACCGATAAAGTGCCTCGGTGCCCGGTCCGCTGTAGTAAGCTACGCTGCGGGTCTCCCGGTCCAGGACCCAAAACCCTACTCCCGCGGCGGCCACGTCAGCCGGTCGGCGGAACCGGTCATCCCGCCAGAGTTCGTTGCCTTCAGCGTCGAGGGCTACCACTTGCCGGCCGTAATAATCGGCTACGAGGACTCCCCCGCTTGCCGCACAGGGGCTCAAGCTCCAGGGGCTCCAGAACCCGGTGCTCCGGCCGACGTAGTCGCCCGTGCGCAAGCTCACGATCCACACGCAGCCGCTTAGCGCGTCGGTCACCCAGACCTTCCCTCGCCGCCGATCGACCACCATGTCGTACGGGTATGCGGACCAAGAAGATTCCCAGATTACGTGCTGAAGATCGTACGACAACCGCACCACGCTTCCCGCGTAGGGATCCGCGACCAGCCCTGTGGTGGGCCCCGGTGTAATCGTCGCCGTATCAGACGGGGGCGACTCGAAGTCCTCCCCTACGATCGTGACGAAATAGTGATAGCGGCGGCCGGAGGTCAGGCCGACGTCCACGAAGCTGCAGCATTCCGGGGGCAAGACCGCCACTACGCGGAATCCCGCACCTTCGTCCGCTCTCCATACGCGGCAACCCCGCAGGCCGATCAAATCCAGTCGGTCCCAGAATAGAAAGACGGTGTCCTCGAGGGAGTAACAGCGCAGTCCTTGGGGGCGGCCACGGGTTTGAGGATTCCGGGGATCGAGGGGGTTGGAAAACTCCCGTTCCGCACAGCTCCAGAGGCAAAGAAAACAGGCCAGGATCAGATGAGGCGCTCTCAACCAACTTCCACCGCCGCGTTGGCAACGGAAAAGAACTTTCTGCGCGCCGCGAACTACCCTTGCTACAAGTGCCAATCAAGATAGCAAACACCCCCCAGGATGTCAAGGCGTTTACCCGATCGGTTTCCGTTGCGAAAGAGAATTTCGATGGTAAATTTGGGGCAAATCCTGCCGCCACAGTGCCTCTCTTCCTCTCGTTCGGAGCGCGAGGTGAGCCATGGATTTACCCAGCAACATTCAGCCTCTCCCTTTCCGGTTCCAAGGCAGCATCTCCCCCCTGGACTGGTTCATCGTCCTCCTGTACGTCTTGTTCTCACTCGTCCTCGGACTCTACTTCTCGCGCCGCGGCACCAAGGATATTAGTGCCTACTTCGCCAGCGGCCGGGGAGTGCCATGGTGGCTCCTCGGGACCTCGATGGTTGCCACCACCTTCGCCGCCGACACCCCACTGGCCATCAGTGGCCTTGTGGTCAAACAGGGGATCTGGGGGAACTGGTTCTGGTGGGCGCAAGTGCCCATGTTCATGCTCGGCGTGTTCTTCTTCTCCCGTCTCTGGCGGCGGGCCGGCATCCTGACCGACACGGAATTGGTGAATGTCCGCTATTCGGGCACCTCAGCCCGGATCCTGCGGGGCTTTCGAGCTGTGTATTTCGCGCTTCCCTATAATCTCTTGGTCATGGGGTGGGTCAATCTTTCCATGACCAAGATCATGGCCCTGGCGTTTGGCATTAGCAAACAGGTGGCTGTGCCGATCTGCATCCTCATCACGGTCAGTTACTGCGCGATCAGTGGCCTCTGGGGCGTGATGGCTACCGACTTCTTCCAGTTCTTTCTGGCCATGGGGATGGCCATTGTACTGGCGGTGATCGCGGTCTCCAGCGCCGGGGGCATAGGGCACGTCATCGGCCAGATGACGGCTCTCTACGGCAAAGAAAAAGCGGCGTCCATGCTGAGCCTGGTACCCTCTCCGGCCAATACGGACGCATTCCACGTGTTCCTTCTGTACGTTCTACTCCTCTGGTGGACTGTGGGCAACACCGATGGCGGAGCCTATCTGGCCCAACGGATGATCGCGGCCAAAAACGAGAAGCATTCCTTCCTGGGCTATCTCTGGTTCAATGTGGCCCACTTCTGCTTGCGTCCGTGGCCCTGGATTCTGGTGGGAATGGTAGCCGCCGTCCAATTCCCCGGAATTGTGAATCCCCAAACAGGCGCTCCGGATCCGGAACTCGGCTACATCGCCGTGATGCTCACGCATCTGGGTCCCGGGCTTCTGGGCCTGATGATGGCGTCCTTCCTCGCCGCCTTTATGTCCACCATCAGCACCCAGCTCAACTGGGCTGCGTCGTACCTGGTCAACGATCTCTACCGCCCCTTTATCCGGCCCGGCGCGTCCGAGAAACACTACGTCTGGGTCTCAATCGCCGCCACGGTCCTGATTGCCCTCCTGGGCGGTGCGGTGACGTTCCTGATGACGGATATCTTTCGGGCCTGGCTCCTCCTTTCCGCCATCAATGCCGGTATCGGCATCGTGTACATTGCCCGGTGGTACTGGTGGCGCGTCAACGCGTGGTCGGAGATCAGCGCCATTCTCGCCATCCTGGGCTCGGTCGCGGTCATCCTCTACGCCCCTAATCCTGGGGTTGTGCGCGCGATGCTGCTCGGGAGCGTGGTGCTCGCCCTCCTCGCGATTGCCTGGCGGGCCCTGCGCGACCCGGGGTGGTGGAGCGCGAATTGGGGACTTTCTACCGCCGTCTTGTTCGCGGGGATCCTGGCCGCGGCATCGGTGCTCGGCTTCACTTTGCCGGAGAAGGCATTTCCCTGGACGCTGCTCTACACCGTCCCCGTTAGCCTGGTGATCTGGCTAGCCGTGACGTTGCTCACCGATCCCGTGGCGGAGGACCAGCTCCTCGAATTCTACCGCCGGGTTCACCCAGGAGGGCCTGGCTGGAGAAGAATTGCGGCGCGACTGCAAGGGATCCAGCTGGACAACGTGTCCTTGTTCACGCGCAAGAACATTGCGGGATCGCTCTTGGGGATCGTCGCGGTCTACTCCGTGCTCCTCGGATTTGGCAAGCTGATCCTCAGCGGGGCAACAAGCGGCCTTCTGCTTTTGCTGCTCGCCGCCGTCTGTGTCGTCGGGATTGTGCGCCTCCTGAGCGAAGAGAAATGGGCGACCGGCTGATTGCCTGCCCTCGAGCACCATTAGAGATCGGAGGAGAGTTGCGCAAGTCGTTGGAGAGAAGATGGTCCCGGTCCGACCTTTAGAACCTTCCGATATCCCCGAGCTTCTGGCCCTGTGGTCTTCGTCCTTCCCTTACGACCCTCTCAACCCGGAGCTCGTTCGGGAGAAGATCTGGCAGGACCCCGATTTTGACCCTGATCTGAACGTGGGGGTAGTCCGGGGCGGTCGCCTGGTGGCTTTTGTGTCGGCCGTGAGCAGGCCCCAATATGCGCCAGGCATCGGCTGGATCAAGCTGGTGGCTCTGCCCCTGGGCCAAGGAGAGACCGTGGCCGTGGCCCTGCTGGAGGAAATTGAGTCACGGCTGGCGCAGCGGGGTGCCCGCGTCGTGCAGCTTTTCGACTCCGCCCCGAACTACCTCTTGCCGGGACTTGATCCGCGATACACAGCTTTCCTCGCCTTTGCCGAGGAACACGGGTACCGGCGTTTTGACTGCACCGCAAACCTGGAGGCTCCCCTTGCCGGAAAGGATTTCGACACGGCAGGAGACGAGGCCAGGCTTGCCTCCCAGGGCATCGAAGTGCGCAGGGCAGGACCGGAGGACTGGGAAGCCACGATCGCGGCCCTGAGCCGATATTTCCCGCAGTGGGTGCCGGAGGCACGACGCACGTTCGACAATGACCCGGTTTCGCTCCATCTGGCGCTGTACAAGGGGCGGGTGGTGGGGTTCGCCGCTTACGACGCAAATAACCTGGGCACCGGATGGTTCGGGCCCATGGGCACGCATCCACGCTGGCGGGGGCGTGGGATCGGCCGCGTCCTGTACCTACGTTGTCTGCGTGATCTGCAAGCCCAGGGTCACACGAAAGCCATCATCCCCTGGGTCGGCCCCATCGGCTTCTACTTCCGCGTTTCCGGAGCCACCGTCGTGCGAGTCTTCTGGAGATATCGCAAGCGGGTCAATCGAACGGAGGAAGGATGAACGTTTCTTCCGGAGCGACCTTCGGCATGGCGGGGCTAGTCTGCCTGGGATTGACCATGGGCTGCGCCCCCTCCCGCAGGGCGGGTATCGGAGCGCAGCCTTATCCGTCGGTTGCCCGGCCCGTGCGGACAGGCCTCGAGGTCCTGCTCCACGATCCGCCCCAGGAACTGCGCTCCCTACGCCTCGGGCTGATCACCAATCCGACTGGGGTGACCAGCGACCTGCGCCAGAACGTGGACGCCCTGTTGCAAGCCGGATTCCGCATCACGGCGCTCTTCGGCCCCGAGCACGGAATTCGCGGGGATGTGGAAGGGGGCAAAGAGATCGAATCCTACGTGGATGCTCGAACGGGGATCACCGTCCACAGCCTGTACGGTCGACATCGGAAGCCAAGCCCGGAAATGCTGCAAGGAGTGGACGCCCTGGTGTTCGATATCCAGGACATCGGAATCCGTCCCTATACGTACATCTCGACCCTCGCTCTGGCGATGGAAGCGGCGGCCGAAAAGGGGATTCCGCTCTACGTCCTGGACCGCCCGAATCCCCTGGGAGGCCTGCGGGTGGAAGGGCCGGTTCTGGAAGAGAGGTTCCGTAGCTTCATCGGCATCCACCCGATCCCGTACGTCCACGGGCTCACCGTCGGCGAGCTTGCGCGCCTCTTCAACGGTGAATTTCAGATTGGGTGCCGTCTCCACGTGGTGAACATGCAGGGGTGGAGACGCTTTTTCCTCTGGCCCGATACCGGCCTGCCCTGGGTCCCGACTTCGCCCCACATCCCGCACTGGTTTTCCGCCCTGTATTGCGCGGCGACGGGCGCCCTCGGCGAGCTGGGAACGGTCAGCGAGGGCGTAGGAACCCCCTCCCCGTTTGAGCTTGTGGGAGCCCCCTGGGTCGATGCCTACAGACTAGCTGACGAGCTCAATTCCAGGCACCTTCCTGGAGTGCTCTTTCGTCCCGTCACGTTCCGTCCGTTCTACTTCCGGTTCGCCGGGCAGAGCCTCGGAGGAATCCACATCTGCATCACGGACCCTCGACGCTTCGAGCCGGTGCGCACACAGGTCCACATTCTCCACGCCCTGGTGAAGCTTTACGGCCCAGAGCCAGTTCTACAATCGGAGCGGACCGATGCCTTCGATAAGGCCTGGGGAACGGATGGCGTGCGCAAGAGGCTTCAGGCAGGCGAATCCCCTGAGTCGATCATCGCCTCGTGGGCGGAGGAAGTAGAGCGCTTCTGCCAGCGCCGGCAAGAGTACTTGCTGTACTGAGGAGCCGGCCGCCGGCAGGGGCGAAAGACATGGCTAAGGCCAAGCCTTTTCCGGGAGGTGCAGGCGCAGCAAAACGCCGGGGTGGTCCCGCAGCGTGGCGTAGGGTTCTGACCGCCCCGTCTTCTGTATCCTCAGGACCACCCGAGTTGGCACGGAACGTAAGGCGCAGGAACATGGGACGGAATGGAGCCGTAATCGGGCTTTCTCTGCTGCTTCTCCTGGATCCCTGCTCCCGGGGTCGCTCGCAGGATTGGATGGTTTTTACCCCGGAGAACAGCCGGATCCCGGACCGCAATGTGCTCAGCCTGGCGATGGACTCAAGCGGCGTCCTGTGGATAGGCACAAGGTATGAGGGGATGGCCAGTTTCGACGGCGTTCGCTGGTACCATCTCCGTCCCCCGCTCTCCTACCCGCAGACAGGCCCTGAGCCCGCGGTGATGGCCAAGACCCTCGGACCTCAGGCGGAGGCCATCTATGACATCGCCATCGACAACCGGGGGGTCAAATGGATCGGCACCAAAGTGGCAGGAGTCAAGAGATTCGACGGACTGAACTGGACGATCTTCAATAGACAAAATTCCCCCCTGCCGGACGACTACACGTGGTCCATCCTTCCCGAGCCGGGCGGAACCCTCTGGATTGGCACCAAGTACGCCGGGTTAGTCGCCTTTGACGGGCACCGGTGGTCGGTCTTCGCGCAAGGGAACTCCCCCCTGCCCTCGAACGATGTGACCTGTCTGGCCCTCCATCGCGACGGCTCCCTCTGGGTCGGGACGACGCAGGGTATCGCCGTACGCCGTGGCCAAGCGTGGACCGTCTACTCGTCCAACAACTCCGGCCTCCCTGTCGGCCATGTGGAAGCCATCGCCTTCGACCCGGAGGGGACCGCCTGGATCGCGACATGGGGAGCCGGTCTGGTCCGCTTCGATGGAACCCACTGGACAACGTACGGCACGCGAAACTCCGGGCTCCCCGACGACTACATCTACTCACTCTCGGTTGAGGCGGACGGGACCGTGTGGGCAGGAACCTTCACACGGGGTGTGGCGGCCTTCGATGGACTCACCTGGAAGCATTTCTCCCCCTCCAACTCGCCCCTACCGGATGCGTTCGTGTATGATATCCTCGTCGACCGGCGAGGGAATAAGTGGTTTGCCACCACCCTTGGCCTGGCCGCCTACCGGAAAGGAGGCGTACTTCTGGGGCCACCCCTCCTACCCCGGACTGCGGGCCTTGTCGAGCTGGGTCGGCCCTACCCCAATCCGTCGTCCGGGAGGACGGGCCTTCCGCTTCGCCTCTCTGCACCGGCGCTCGTCACCCTCAGCGTCTACGACAGTCACGGGAGACTCGTGCGGCGAGTGCTGAGCGGCGCGCAGCTCTTTGCCGGAGAGCTTGAGCTCACCTGGGATGGCCGAGACGAGGCAGGACGCCGCGTGCCGCCGGGCCTATACGTCGCGGTTGCACAAGCCGGCGGGGCACGCAGCACTGCACGCATTGTGCTGGTCCGTTAGCAAACCTGCCCGCGCCGCTCTCCTCCAGCCCGTGGACGCCCCCGTCCATCCTTAACCCCCAAGGCAGGAACCAGTACAACGAAAAAAGCCGGACGGCCGTCGAGGCCGCCCGGCCCACGATACGGGAACCCGTCAAGGTCAGAACTGTACCGAGATGGTCAGCCACTGATTACCGTCCGTCCACTTCACATCGCGGTAGGCGTAATCGATCACAAAGGCTGTGCCTCCTGGCAGCTTGTACTTGAGGCCAGCGCCTGCCGAAAAGCCGAAGATGTAGTTGGCCTGGTCCTCTCCAGCCCAGCCGTAGCCTCCTCGCACAAACAGCATGTCGTTGAAGGCGTACTCCAGACCTCCCTGCCACTCATCCGTGGAGGCGTTGTGGTTGCGGTAGGAGAAAAGGCCGGTAAGCTGCTGTACCTCGCCGAACTTCACCGGGTAGGCCAAGCTGATTTCAAAGTTGCTCGGCAGCTCATACGATTGCGCCTCAATCCGTAGGTCGAGAGGCTCAGCACCGGCTTCCGTGTGCGGCAGCTGCACCGTCCTCTGGAGATCCGGCCCCGCGTACTTCATCATCGGTCCGAGGTTGTTCAGGGTCAATCCCATCCGGAGGCCGGCCTGGCTTACGTACTGCACGCCGAAGTCAAAGGCCACGCCGTTGCTGCTCATGCGCAGAAAGCTCTCGTGGATCAGCTTGGCATTCAAGCCGAAGAAGATACGGTCCGTCATCTGCCGTGAGTAGGTCAGACCCAGCGTGACAAACGTTGGGGTAATCACACGGCCCGTTCCTTCGGTCTCGAATTCGGTGGTCTCGTGGATGTCGCCGAAATCGAAGATCTTACCGCTCACGCCGATCGAGCCGACCTGCCCGAACTTCGCCGACACCGCAAACCATTCGATCGAGGTGTCGAAGATCCAGTTCAGGTGGGAGAATGTGGCCTCTGCGGAAGCGGGAGAACCCGCAAGCCCGGCGGGGTTCCAGAAGATGGCCTCGTTGCCGGTGACGATCGCGCTCCCTGCTCCGCCCATGGCTGTGATGCGCGAGCCCACGGGAATGAGCAATTCCAGTGCGCCTGCGCTCCCCTTCTTGTCCTTGTTGCCGGCAAGGACGACCGAGGTGCAGGTCACGGCCGCGAGTAAAACCAGCGCGACTGCAGCCAGTCTCTTGCTCGTCATCGCTCCTATCTCCACCCTATGGTTCGTCTTCGCCTCAAACGGGGATACCATCCGTAACTTGCCGATCACAGGTTACGCAGACGCTGCTGTCGGAAAACTACCGCCATCTTGATCACCTTGGTGCCCACCTTCGGCACCTCGATGTAGGCGATGTACAGGCCGCTGGCCACCGGGAGGTTGCTCTCGTTCCGCAGGTTCCAGTCGTGCGTCGTGGACGGCCCCTTGTGGTGGATGGTCTTCACCACGTCCCCATTGATGGCCAGGATCCGGATGGTGCACTCCTCCGGCAGATTGATGAAGGTCACATGCTCTTCGTGGAGCACCTTCTCTGTGATGTTGTGGCCGATGTATGGGTTGGGATAAACGTTGATCAGGTCCAGGCGCTTCTTGGCGTCCTCGACCACGCCGGTCTCCACGCCCTTGATTTCAAACGCAAACTCATCCTCACCCGGCACCAGGGGCTTGGGGAAGATGAGCTTGACCACGTCCCCGGTGCTCCACTTAGCGGCCTTGGTCCACCGGATCACCCAGGTGGTGTTGTCGTCCTTCCGTGCGTCGTGGACCTCCTCGTCGTAGGGGGTGGCGATGATGTAGACATCGCACTCCCCCTTCGGGCTCCAAGTCAGCACGAGCACAGAATCCTGCGGAGTCTGCGCGCGGTCAATGAAAGCCACATTGAGCTGTTTTCCGGTCGTCAGGTCCCACACCTCGAACGGGATCCGCACGGTGAACGGGTCGTTCGAACCTGGCTTGGGATTGGCCGGGTTCCTCGAATGGGGGAGCTTCATGGAGAACATCCACGTGGCCATCTGGCCGCCGCGAATCACCCGCGTGCCGGAATCGTTCATCACCCCCGTGAAGCGGATCTCCAGCGGGTGGTAGATGATGTTGGGATCCTCGGTACCCCTCCGGAAGGTCCCGTACTTGGCGAGGTCATTGGGCCGCGCCCCCTCCCGGTAGTAGCTGGTGATGGCGGTAATCAGCTCCGGGTTGGCAGGCGGCTCGTCGTGCACGAGCTTCGGCTCATATGTCTTAGGCTGATCGAAGGAACCCGTCATTTCTACATAGAAGCCCAGAGGCGTGCTCAGCCAAGCCTGATTGTTCAGCTCCTCCACCGACGTGATGCCGTACCGGCTCACATTGGTGTATTCCGGAACGGCCACACCGTTACGGAGAAGCGTCCAGGTCTTATCCGGATTGATCCGGATCGTGTAGTTGCCCGGCTTGGCCACGGTCGGATCGGGCACGTAGACCTGGACCCGCCAGGCCTCCGCCTGGCCCTTGGTGTGGGTGACCGAAACGGTGTCGAACAGCGCCTCGTGCACGATCGTACCCGGCCGAGGCTTGTGCGGCACAACCTCGAGGACCTCCATCGGGCTTTCGAGGACACGCGGCACCATCTGGGTGCCGACGCTATAGGCCGTCACCGCCACGTAGTAGGTACGGCCGTTGGCGAGCGTGTAGCCCTCGTAGTCCTGGGTTAATCGATACTGGTATCTGAGCCCCGTGTCTCCGCCGAAGGCAACGGGTAGGGAGAGGACAAGACCCGTGTTCTCGTCGTACTGCTCGTCCAGGACGACGTAGATGCCGTTCTGGCGGTCGAACGTCGCTAGCCGCTTCCACGGACCCCCCTTACTGGCACCGATGTAGACGTTATAACCTTCAAATTCGTAGCCGAACTCGCTATAGTTCTCGGCGTTGTTCGTCCAACTCAGGAGGATTTCGCGATCTAACGGCGTTACCGTTACTTCAGGCGGTCTTGGCGGGCTGGATACCTTGAAGCCGGCATCGTAGGCGGCCTGAGCGAACTTGTCGTAGAACCGCAGCACAGAGACCGAGGACAGCCGGTTTGTGCCCTGTCCGATGACCACACCGGCCACGATCACCTGGGTATCCCCGGGGGCGAGGGTAAACATTCCGGAGCTGGTCAGGATTCGAACGTCCGCAGGCGGGCTCTCCGCCGTGGAAAGCCAGCCGGTCCCCGTCACCGGGTCGCCCGTGTTCAGGAACTTCGATACCTGCCCCGTGATCGGGTTGATCCACGGTTTGCCGTCCCGCTGGGTCCCGTTCATGTAGTTCCAAACTTCTTCCGCACCCTGGGCGGAGTAAGGCGGATCCCGGAAAACCGCGTGGGGATTGTAGTACTTCACAAAGGACGTCGCACCCAGAATCTTGCGGTTGGGGTAGACGGTGCCATCGGGAAGACGCACCGTATCCCCAGGCGACGGAATCATCGGTCCGCGGAAGAAGTCAAAGCCGATGGCCGGCGGACGGCTGCCGTACTGGGCATCGTTTGGATATCCATTATAGACATAGCCCATGCCCAATTCGGTATCGTAACCCACGAGGTCGTCATTGGCGTCGCCCAGATCGACGTCGGCCCAGATGCCCACGTAGGTGGAGTCAATCCTCTGGTTGCCCTTATTGATAATCGTGTACTGTACGAACATCGTGTTGCCCAGAGCGCCCGACCGGTTGTAGGCAAAGGCCAGAAGTTGCAACTCCACTCCCATCGGAGGGGTATTGTAGGTCCGGCTGTGCAGATTCTGGTCCATATCGTTCATCACGGCGAACGCCTGCTGGTCGCCGTAGAATTTGGGCGTGCCATCCGGATTCACCGGTGCGCCCTGATGAGCCGGCCATACGGACCAGGGGTCGATATCCACGGTCGGGTCGCCGAAGCTCTTCCCGTCGGGATAATCCTTCTGGATCTTGTAGACGCGGTACTCTTCTTTCTCCGGGTCGTCCGGCTGGCCGTTGGGCAAGATCACCCCCGGCTGGAACTCGAAATTGTAGTCGGCGCAGGCCGTGCGGAAGGACCCGTTTACTTTCCCCGCGATCCAGATGCCAGCGTTGTAGCAGATATACTTTCCGGAGCCCTTGGGCCATTCCATGTCGGCGTTGCCGGAAATCGGGTGCCGGGTATAGGTGCCGTTATTCATCACGGGCGTGCGGATCTGATTGATGTCGAGGTACTTCACGCTTCGTGACACCATGGTCTTCCGGAGTGCGGAGTTCCCCTGGCGATCGGCACCCAGCGCAAGACTGACCAGGAGCCCTGTGCAAACTACCGCTACTATCCCAGCGATGCCTTTTCGGAACATTCTTCCGTCCTCCTCACGTGGTTGAATGCCTGGTGTGCACGGCCCTGCTGAAATAGCCTTGGGGAGGGGCGGAACCCCTCCCCAAGCATCAGAAGTCCACCTTCAGGCCCAGGTATACCACCCTTGGAATGTCCAGATTACGCGTGCCCAGGCCGCTGAGGTACTTGCGGGCGATGTACTCACCCATCTTGCCGTTGGTCTTCAACCAGGCCTTCCCATCCTCCGTAAGGAACCAGCCGTTGTCGTGGGGCATGCCTGTCTGAGCGAACACACCTACTACGTTCTTGCGGTTAAGGGCGTTGTAGACCCAGATGTAGGGCTTGATCTGAACCCCGGCAATTGAGAAGGTCCGATCCACCTTCAGGTCCAGCCGATGGTACCAGGGCAGTACCGAGGAGTTGAGGGCCTCGATCGGGCGCGGGGCGTTCTGCGGGAACAGCCCCAGCGGACCCTGCTCGATCTTCGTGTAGCGGCTCCCCGAGTGGGTCACAAACAGAAGGTTGATGCCCAGATCTGCCAGAGGCCGGAACCCGAAGATCGAGGGCCCGTCGGTCTTGGTGAAGCGGATGTCTAAGTTCGCGTTGCCGACATGGTCCTGGTTATGGGCCAGGGGCGTGATGATCGTGGGGAAACGAAGTTGCTGGTCCTGCCAGGCAATATCGAAGTGGTCGCGGCTGTTCGACCCGGTGCCCATGGCCTTAGAGTAGGTGTAGTCCACACGGGCCGCAATCCGCCGCGTACGCCGCAGATTGAAGGTCAGGTTGATCCCCTTGGTCGTCCCGAAGTCCACGTTCTGCAGCTCGTAGAAGGCTCCGTAACCACGCCCCGGCTCGGGGAATTGCACGCGGATCTGGATGTAGTCCTTGATGTCCTTGTAGAAGGCGGTGATGCCGATGCTGGCGTTCTCGCCGATCTGCTGCTTGAAGCCCACCTCGTACTGGATGGTCCGCTCCGGCTTGAGGTTGGGGTTGGGCATTGTACGGGCGTTACCTCCCTGCAGGAAGCGGCCAACGGCCGTATAGCCGTCGTACATGTCGTCCAGCTGCGGCAGTTGGACGAACTTGCCGAACTGGGCGTGGAACACCGTGCGGTCGGTCACCGGGAAGCTCCAGCCGAGGCGCGGGCTCACGATGGCGTAGTTCCTCTCGTCGCCGTAGCTGATGCTATCTACCAGCCCCAAGGCGTTGATGAGAAGCCGCCGCGAGTCCTTGTAGGACCGCGTTCCACTTGTTAGGTAGTCGACGCGGATGCCCGCGTTCAGAATCAGGTCCTTGAGTTCGATCTTGTCCTGCAGATAGAACGCGCCCCGCACGGGGTGTTTCGGTCCATCGAAGCCGCCCGTCTTCACCTTAATGCCCGTCGGGTGCGTCACCTCGTAGATCTGATCCTTGTCGATCTCGTTACCCCAGATATCGTAGCCGTAGTTGATGATCTGGTTACGGAAGATGTCGAAATCGGTGCGCGTATCGTTGGGGTCCATAGCCCGTTCGTGAAGACCAAGAGAGACCGCAGATGTGCTGTACATGGAGTAGCGACGGATCGTGTAGTAATTGTACTCAAACCCGGTCTTCAGCTCGTTCCAGTTGTTGAACTGCCACACCAGCTGGAACTTGGGACCGAAGTTCTCCTGGGCGCTTTTCCCGTAGGTCGCCGTTACCTGACCCGGCGGAATCGGGTTCATCAATCCAAAAAGACTCAGGCTGTAGGTCCTACCCCAGTCCCGCAGCGCAGAGCGTCCGTCAGGGCCCTTATTGTACTCAGGGTCGGCGTACTTCTCAATCTGATCCCAGAGATCTGGGTCACCGTATTCCACCTTGTAGTAGAAGTAGTTGAAATTCAGGGTGTAGAACATGCGGGGGGTCAGCTGATGCGTGATGTTCAGGTAGGCGCTTCCGTCCCAGCGCTTGGTCACCTGATTCCTCTTGTAATTCCAGAGGTCATTCCAAAACGCGCCGCTCTGGGTCCGCTCGTTGTGATAGCTGCCACCCAGCTTGAAGCGCATGTCCCTGAGCTCGTACACCACGTTCCCGTTGACGGTGTTCGCGCGGTAGCTGTAGCCGGGGAAACGCCCAGGGGGTAGGTCAATCTTGAAGTGGAACTCCCGATACGCAGGCGATCCAGGAACCCCGTAGGTCAGGACCGTGTCGATCTTGAATCGTTCCGTGTGGAAACTTGGCTGCCCGCGATTGTAATCCCGCTGGAGGGCTACAAAGAAGCGACCTCGTCCGTTGGTGAAGGGAACCGGGCCGCCAAAGGTACCGACGTACTGGTTGATACCCCAGGTCTGGATGCCCAGGTACTTGTCATCCTTGCCGTCGAACACCTCATCGGAGTACATCTCGACGCTGCCGCTGTACTTGCGTCCGCCGGTCTTTGTGGTCGCAATCAGGACTCCGGCATTGGCGAACCCGTACTCCGCCTCAAAACCACCCTCGTGGAATTCCGCTTCCTCGATGGCGTTGTGGATTACCGACAGGGCGTTGGTGGCACCGTCGCGAAGGCGAGTGGTCATGACCCCGTCGATGTAAGCCACGTTCTCATCGCTGCGGCCGCCACGGACATGGGATCCCTCCACCACCGCCGACGAAAGGTTCATCACCGTGGTGATGCCGCGCATGGGAACGTGTTCAAGTTCCTCCGAGCTCACCACCTTCACGGTGTTGGTCACGTTCTTCGGCACCAGCGGCCGTTCCGCTACGATGGTGACCTCTCGGCCCTCGATCACTGTCTGCTGCATCTCGAAGTTCACTTCGGTGGTGCGGTCCACGTGAACGCGGATGTTCTGGATGGTCACCGTCTCGTAGCCGATGTACTGGGCACGGACGCTGTAGGTACCGACCGGCACATTCAGGATCACGTAAAACCCCTTCTCGTCGGTAGCCGCACCCATCAGCGTCCCTTCGATCACGACATTCACTCCCGGGAGCGGCTCTTTCGTGTCCTTGTCCACCACACGCCCGGCGATCTTCCCGGTTGTGGCGGCCTGCAAAAACGCCGGCAGCAAGGTGAGGACAAGGCCCACTACCACCCACTTAGCACGCATAGGCTGACCTCCCTTCACCTCATGTGAACCTCAGCCCTTTGCCTGATTCCAGGCGAGCGGGAAATAGCACGGTCCGGGCACCCACAAGGACGGGAATGTCCACTGTAAGCCCCTCAATTGGCAGGACAATCGCGAGGGATCCCCCACACCAGGGAAGCCCGGACTTCTTCCCTCTCCGCCTCCGAAGGAACACCGATCCTCCCTCTCCTCACGTCTTAACTTCCTTCGCGGCGGCAAAAATCTAACATGGACCTGCTTTCTTGTCAAGGGATTTTTCGTTCTACGCCCAAACAATGAAGTTGGCCGTGCCTGCCCTTCCCTTCGGAACGCCACCGGGGCATTCAACGTACAAGGCAGCGTAGGTGGGCTCGTAAGGCGTAAGCTACCTCCCAGGGGATCCAATGGCGACAGGTGGAAACGATGGACGACGCCCCTCTCTGGTTCGTTGGTCTCGATGTCGGCTCCGCTTTCGTGCACGTAGCGATCCTCGACCCCCACGGCAAGCTCCACCATACCCGCTCGGTCCCCCATCAGGGCAACATTGCCCACACCGTCCGCTCCGTCCTTCGGGAGTGGAAGGGTAAGATTGCGGGGCTCGGGGTCAACCTGAGGGGGGAGCGATCCCTCGGGTTCGCTCCGGGCGTGGACGATCAGACGGCCGTCGTGCAGGGGCTACGCCACCTGGGTTGGAAGACGCCGGCGATCCTGCACATCGGCGCCGAGAGATTCTACCTGATCCGTATTGACGAACGCGGCCATTACCTGGGCGCTGTGTCGAATACGGGTTGCGCCTCCGGTACCGGTTCCTTTCTGGACCAGCAGGCAAGCCGGCTTGAGCTGGAAGGGGCGCAGGAGCTGGCTCAGCTTGCCCTCACATTCCGCGGCTCGCCCCCTCCGGTGGCCACACGCTGCGCTGTCTTCGCCAAGACCGACATTATCCACGCCCAGCAGAAGGGCTACAGCTTAGAGGCCATCTGCGCCGGAATCTGCCGCGGAGCAGCACGCAATGTGGCCGACCTGATCACTGGCGCGCGAGAACTCCCGGACCGGATCGTCCTGACCGGAGGAGTGGCCCTAAATCGCAAGATAGTGGAAGAGCTCCGATTTCTGCTGGGCAAAGAGATCCTCGTTCCCCAGGAGCCCCAATGTGTCCCGGCAGTCGGTCTGGCATCCTTAGCCCTCCGGGAAAGAAGGCCATGGGACAGCGAGTTGCTCGAGAGCTTCTTGGCCTGCCCCGTGCTGCCATCCACGTCCGCCAGGAAGTACCACTACCCGCCCCTTGCCAATATCCCTTACCGGCGGGAAGCCTGTCCCCTGGACTGGAAAGGCGTCATCGACGAGGTGGAGGTCGAGCTATACACTCCCCTTCGCCCAGGGCAATCCTACGCCGGCTATCTGGGAATCGACATCGGCTCCACCAGCACGAAGGCCGCGCTGCTCGACGCACAGGGAACGGTGCTCTTGTCCCTCTATACCCGCACGCAAGGACAACCCATCGCTGCCGTCCAACGCCTTTTCCGGATCTTTCACCGACTCGAGGAGAGCCGGGGGGTTCGCTTCTCCCTCCTTGCGTGTGGCACTACCGGCTCCGGGCGAAAGTTGATCCGCAAGGTCCTGGCTGCAGACCTGGCGGTGGACGAGATCACAGCGCACGCCCGGGCTGCGCGCGAGCTCCGACCCGACGTGGACACGATCCTGGAAATCGGCGGTCAGGACTCCAAGTTCACTGTGCTCCGGAACGGTCGCGTGACGTTCTCCGTCATGAACTTCGTCTGCGCCGCAGGCACCGGAAGCTTTCTCGAGGAGCAGGCGCGGCGGCTCGGGGTAGACCTGGAGGAATACGCGAAGCTCGCCGAGCAGGCGTCGGCCCCGCTGACCAGCGACCGCTGCACGGTGTTCATGGAAAGGGACCTGAATTACCTCCTGAGCCAAGGATACAGCCGCGAGGAACTCCTTGCGGCCGCCATTCATTCGGTGCGGGACAACTACCTGACGAAAGTGGCCAACCTGCAAAGGATCGGCCGGGTGATCGTCTTTCAGGGGGCTACAGGCAGGAACGCCGCTCTGGTAAAGGCCTTCGAACACAAGCTGGGCAAACCCGTTTACGTCTCCCCTTATTGCCACGTAGCGGGTGCAGTCGGCGTCGCTCTTCTGCTACGAGACAAGGGAATCAGGCTCAACCCGAATTTCCGGCACCGGTTCCACCAGGTGCGGATTGAGACCCGGGAGGAAGTCTGTCCTCACTGCACCAATCACTGCAAGATTACTCGGGTTCAGATAGGGCAGGAGAGCATCGGCTGGGGTTATCTCTGCGGGCGCGAAGATTCGGATACGCGGCCCAGGCGGGAAGCCAGCGGCCTGAATCACGTCCGCGCCTACCGGAGGATGTTGTTCGAAACGGCCCAGGCAGAGCCAGACACATCATTGTCCAGGGCTGTGCCCCTCCTTTCGTTCCCCCTGGTTCGCGCCAAGCTCGCCCATCCCCAATTGCCGTCCCTCCTCACGCGGCGGAGAGAGTTACCTCCTACGGACAGGCGCAAACTGCGCTTCGGTATCCCCTGTACCCTCTACTACCTGGATACCCTCCCCCTCTGGCGAACTTTCTTCCAGCGGATGGGATTTGTCCCTGTCTCGGTCGTTCCGAGGGCGGAGACGCTGGAACGCGGACGCTCGATCGTGGGCGCAGATTTCTGTACCCCGTTGACCCTCCTCCACGGACACGTGGCTGAGCTCGCAGATCGATGCGACTACCTTTTCCTGCCGGTCCTTTTCCGGGGCGGGCAGGAAGGTCCTCCCAAGCACTACTGCTACTACTCGAATTACGCCACCGCGCTGCTCTTGAACAACCCCCGGCTGCATTTGGAGGGGAAAGTCCTGGCTCCCGTCCTGGAGCTCAGCCATGGGCCTGAGGAAATCGTCCGGGCCTTCCGGGGGAGCTTGCCTCCGGACCTAAGGGATCTGTTCCCCCAGGGCGTCACCGAACGTGCCTGGAAGGAGGCGCTCAGCTGGTTCAAGAGCCGGCTCGAGGAGCAAACCCAGCGCTTTCGGGAGCTACGAGAACAGCTCTCCGATTTCGGCATCGTGCTCTTAGGAAGGCCGTACATCGCCCTCGACGATCGGCTGAGCCACCGTGTGGCCGAACGCCTGGCCGAAGCCGGGATCCCCGTCTTCTACCAGGAGATGCTCCCTTTGGAGGAAACGGAAACGCCGGTAGCCGCTGACTACCTTCGCTGGAATCACTGGCGCTACGGCGAAAGGATTCTGCGCGCCGCCGAATTCGTGGCCCGCGACGAGAAGCTTTTCCCCATCTACCTGACCGCGTTCAAGTGTTCGCCGGATTCCTTCCTCATCCCCTACTTCCGGGAGATCATGGACCGGTACGACAAGCCCTACCTAATCCTTCAGATCGATGATCACAGCTCGGCCGAGGGGTTCGAGACGCGTCTGGAGGCTGCCGTCGAATCCTTCCGGAACTTCCGGCGGTCGGTGCAGGTAGCGCAGCCCGTTCGCATCCAGACCAGCTCGTGGCCACGGCGCCGAACCTACCTTTTCCCGAACTACGACCCGTTGAGCACGGAACTGATCGCTGCCGCCTTCCGGCGTCGCGGTCTCGAGGCGATCCCGCTGGAGGAGACCGAGGAGACAGTCCAGGCCTCGGTGCGCCATAACGATGGCCAGTGCTTGCCCTTCAGCGCGCTTCTGCAGGCCATCCAGCACACGGTGCAGAAGCACGGTCTGGATCCCGGCCGCACCGGCTTCTTCCTCAACGCCTTGTGTGACCTCTCCTGCAACCTGCCGCAGTACCCTGCCCTAATGAAGCAGATGCTCGAAAAGCTGGGCAACGGGCTGGAACAGCTGGAGGTGCTGGCAATCGGAACGACGTTCCAGGGCATGCCCCTTCCCCTGCTTGTGGACATCTACTGCGGCTATCTCCTTGGTGGGCTTCTGCAAAAGCTCGTCTGCAAGGTACGGCCACGCGAACGCAACCGCGGCGATTGTGATGAGGTCCTTGCCCTGGCAGTTCAGCGCCTTCGCGATGCCTTCGAGCAGGGGAGCTCCAAAGAGTTGGCCTTCGAAGACGTCGTAGAACGCTTCGCGGCCGTTCCCCTGGACCGGACCAAGGTCAAGTTGCCCAAGGTGGCGATTATCGGCGACCTCTACATCCGCGACAATTACGTATTCAACCAGAACCTGATCCAAGAGCTCGAGAGGATGGGGGCGGAAGCGATCACTACGCCCTACAGCTTTCTGATCCGGCTGCTCGCCGTCAAACACTTCCACGGCCTGGCGACGAACCACCGGTACGCCAACCTGGCCATCGACAAATCCCTGCTCACGGCCTTCACTTATTACGACCGTAAGTTCACCCGGATTAGCTTCCCGGTGCTGCGCGAACCCCTGCCCAAGTACGACTCCTCGCTCCTGACGTACTTGCAGCGCTACCATCTGGACTACCGCCATCCCGGCGAGACCTCGCAGAATCTGATGAAGATCTTCCACCTCCTCGAACAGTTCCCGGACATCCGCCTGTTCGTGCACGTCAACCCGGTATTCTGCTGCCCCGGGCTGGTAAGCGAGGCCATCTTCCGGAAGGTGGAGGAGGACATCGGCGTACCCATCGTGTCGATCGTGTACGATGGAACGCGGGGTGACCAGAACCAGGTGCTCCGCCCCTATCTGCACTTCCTCCGTGAAGAAACCCGGGTGCACAGGCAAAGCCAGGCCGTGTAGATTTACAGAGCTCCCGACCGCTCCAGCGGCCAAGACGGGCGGGGCAGGCGGCCACCCGCCGAGCCCTGTTCGGGAGAGGAGGATTAGCTGGGGGTTCCCCTTTCCGGCGGCTCAGCGCGAGGGCTCGTCCACGCGCAACAGGCGCTGACGAAAAGCCAGGGCAACCGGATTCGAATGGGCATCTGCCCGCCACAGGAGGAGTGACACACGGTCCACGGCGTAGTCGAGGGGGGCGAACGCCACCAATCCGCTCGTGATCTCCTCGCTGGCAGCTTCCCCCCAGCGGAGGTACGTACCGGCGAGAAGGACCTCTGCTTCGTCCAGGAGGGAGGGACGATCGCGCCAGTCCTGCTGCAGCCTCGCCAGGATGCTCCGCGGCCCCTCGTCGGGGTAACGGTATGCGGGCAAGCTATCTCCCTGGTCGGTAACGAGAACAAGATCGCGCAGGGCCCGCAGACAGCCTCGCCCACCGGACACGGCGACGTGGAATACCGCGAAGCGCGGGGGTGTGTAGCCCAACTCGGGATCAACCCAATTTCCGTAGGTGTACGGGTTGGCCGAATTCGCGCCCCGGAAGGACACGTCCAGAAAGCGTCGGTTGAGTTCGCCGTCCGGCAACGGCTCCACTTCCAGTCTGCACTCGCCCAAGCTGAGCCGGTAACCCCGAGCCAGAACCTCAACCCCACTCTGCTTGGACAGGGTCCCTTCTGCATCGGGGAGAAGAACGGCCTCCACCCGGACCCATTTCGGCGCCTGACCCGCGCACCCGATCACGAGGATGCCGAACAGAGCAAACAAACCTCTTCTGCGCATTGCTCCACCTTGTGCTATGGGGATCCCTCTCAAGCCGTGTACATCTTACCGAATTGGCCTCACGCCCGCAAGCGCTAAATGGGGGCGCCGTGGGCAAGAAGCTCCGCGCTGTTGATATTCTCGGGGCAATGTCCTATGTTAGCGCCGAAGGGCTGGCCTTCAGCCGCGCGCCCGAATCCCAAGAAAGCGTGGGTCGCCAGGGGAGGGCGGAATCGAACGGAGGAGAGAGATGCGCCTGTCTTGCTGCGTGATGATCGCAAGCCTGACACTCGGGAGTGTGGAAATGCGGGCCGCTACGGACACAGGGCTGATTCCGGAACCTCAGCAGACAACGATCCTGGCCGGAAAACTGGACCCTCGCCAGTGGGGGCAGGTCGTCTTGGGTCCCGGAACCAGCGCGGAGGACCAGGCAGCCGTGGAGGAGCTCCTCTCCCTGGTCAGGGAGAAGGCTGGAGCCAACGTTTCGGTGATCCAGCAGCCCGGAGCCGTCCCCTCTCCAGGGCAGATCTGGCTCGGGGATTGGAACCGGTCCCCTGAGGTCCGGGACCTCCTGGCCCACTACGGTCTCCGTGCGCCTGAGGGGAAAGGATCCGAAGCCTACGTCCTTCTCCTTCTCCCCGACCGTGCGGTGCTCGCCGGTCCGAGTCCCGCAGCCCGCTACTACGCTTGCCAAACTCTGGCCCAGTGGCTGGAGATCGGCCGGGGCCAGTGCGTGGGGGTGATCGACTGGCCCGCGTACGAGCTGCGTGGCGTCACCGACGACATCAGCCGGGGCCAGGTATCTACAGCTGGGAACTTCAAGACGATCATTCGGCGACTTGCGCAGCTCAAGATGAACGTCTACATGCCCTACCTGGAGGACATGTTCACCTTCCGTTCCTACCCGCAGATTGGGCAGGGCCGGGGAGCCTGGACACCAGAGCTGGCACGCGAGCTCCAGGACTACGCCGAGCGCTACCACGTCCAGATTATTCCCATCTTTCAGACCCTGGGCCATTACGAGAACATCCTGATCCAGCCAGAATTCATTCACCTCGCGGAGTTCCCCGGCGCAGCCTCCCTCAACGTGAGTGACGAGGCCACGTACGGCTTCCTGGAGCAGGTCCTGTCCGAGATCCTTCCGGCGTTTCGGAGCCCGTACTTTCATATCGGGGCGGACGAGTCGTGGGACGTAGGGAAAGGGGCCAGCCGCGAGCGCGCGCAGAAGCTCGGGGTGGGTAAGGTACACGTCGAGCATTACAAACGGGTGCACGAGATCGTCAAGCGCCATGGCAAGACCGTCATGATGTACGCGGACATCGTGCTCCAGCACCCCGAGATCCTCGAGGAACTGCCCCGGGATATCGTCCTTTTCGACTGGCACTATGATCCGCAGCTCAGCTACCCAAGCGTGGAGACCTTTCACCGGGCCGGCTTCCGATTCGTCGTCTCTCCGGGTATACACAACTGGGCCATGATCTTCCCCAACCACACGGCGGCCATGGCCAACATCCTCCACCTGAGCCTGCGGGGACTGGAGGGCGGTGCCCTCGGCTGCCTGACCAGCAACTGGGGTGACTACGGCGGGGCCAACCTGCGGGAGCTGAATTGGTTCGGCTACGCATGGGCCGCGGCCTGTTCCTGGAACCCGCAGGCGGCAAAGGCCGAAACGTTCGGTCCCCACTTCGTGCGCTGGTTCTACGGCGCGGAGTCGCCGGAGCTTGTGGCCGCCATTCATCTGCTTTCCGAAGCCAGTGAGCTCTCCCACTATCCGGACCTCTGGCGGCATCCGTTCTACCGGATAGCGCCGGGTCAGGAGTCGCGCTTCCTGCAGAAGAAATTTGACCTGCCGCAGGTGGAACGCACGACCCTTGCCCTCCTCGAAAAGGCCCAGTCCTCCGTGCGGAGGAACTTGGACCATCTCGACTATCTGGCTCATGCGGCGCGCGTATTCGGATGGGTAGGGCGACGGGCGGCCCTGAGCCTGCGGGTCGAGGAACTGCGCCGTGGCCTCTGCTCTGGGGAACGCGATGGGCTTCTCGAGCAACTGGCCACCTCGTGCGACTCGCTGGCCGATCGGATCCGCGATCTGGAACGGGAATACGTGAACCTGTGGCTCCGAACGAACCTCGACGCGAACCTGAGCTATCTCCTCGAGCTATTCGAACGACAGGAATCCTACCTGCGCGCTGCCGGACAATCCCTGAGGGCCGGCAAAGTTCCTCAGGAGGCGGAGCTCCGGTCCCGATTCGTAACGGCGCGGGGGCAGCGTACAGGCGCACAGACCGTTTTCTTGCGGAAGCGCTTCGTGGTGGAGAAACCCATCGCCAAAGCCGTCCTGCAAGCCATCGGCAACGATCAGCTGCGGGTCTTCCTCAACGGGCAATTTGTGGGGGAGGTCTTCGCAAGGTCCTCCCTCTCCATACGGGTAGAAAAGCAGCGGGTGCGGACGTGGGACGTCAGCGGTCAGCTCTGTCAGGGGACCAATGTGCTTGCCTTCGAGGCGGTCAGCTTTGACCCCAACGAGCCCGCGAGCGGCAACCTCTACCTCTGGATCCAGTTCACCGATGGCTCCAGGGCTACGGTCCTGACCGACGAAAGCTGGCGTGCCTCAGTGCAGTCCGAGCCTGGATGGGTGGCGCCCGGTTTCCGCGACGAGAAATGGAAATCGGCGGTGGACGCCGGTGTACGCTGGCGCATCTGCGAGCCGGACTTCGAACACAATCTTCCCTCCCGTATCGAATGGTGGGAATAGGGGACCGGGCGGAGCCTCAAGGGCTCAGTCCAGGCAGGCAAGCCTCCCTCGCCGTATAGGCGAGAACCCGTTGGAGCACGATCCCCAAAGGGAGGACGACGATGGAAGACCGACTCTATTACTACCGCGCACAAGTAGTCGACGTGTTCGACGGCGATACGTGCACGGTGGACTTTGACCTTGGCCTCTACGCGACGCTGCGGAAGCAGACGCTGCGCCTGGCCCGCATCGATGCCCCCGAGGTTCGTGGGCCGGAGCGGGACGCAGGTGTGCGCGCCCGTGATGCCCTGCGGGGTCTGATCCTGGGAAAGCAGGTCATTGTGCGCACGTTCAAAGACCGCAAGGGAAAGTACGGCCGCTGGATCGCGGAAATCTGGCTGAAACAACCGGACGGGCGCTACCTCAACGTCAACGACTGGATGCTGGCCCAGGGCTTTGCAACCCCGTACCGACCCTGAGGAGGTAGCGTGCAGGCGGACCAAGTCCTCCGGGGCCATGTCGTAACCCCCGACCGGACCGTCGAGCGCGGCTGGATCGCGATGGCCGAAGGTCGGGTCCTCGCCGTTGGAGAGGGAGAGAGCCCGACCTGCTCCTCCCGCCACGAGTTTGGACAGGCTTACCTTTTACCCGGCTTGATCGATCTCCACATCCACGGAATGGAAGAAGGGGACCCAGGCTCGGAAGTGGGGATCCGGATGATGCTGCGCGCGGCCCCCAAACACGGGGTCACGGGGATCCTGCCGAGCCTGGCTTCCTCCACGCGCGAGGGCTACCTCCGCTTTTTCGAGAATGCCAGGGCAGCCAAGGAGAGCCTCGGGGCACGACTTCTGGGCGTGCACTGTGAAGGACCTCACATCAATCCGCGGATGGCGAGGGGAATGGACCCCCGTTTCCTTCGTCCCCCGAACGCGGAGGAGGACGACGCACTTCTCGCCGAGGGCGATGGCCTTCTCCGTATCATGACCCTGTCGCCGGAGCTTCCGGGAAGCGTAAACCTGATCAGGAAACTGCGGGAGCGCGGTGTGGTGGCCTCGCTGGGACACACCGCAGCGTCGCGGGAACAGGTGCGAGCAGCCGTGGCGGCTGGCGCCTCCCACGTGTGTCATCTCTTCAACGCCTTTCCGAAGCCGGAGCGCGAGCCGGATCTACCCGACACAGCCTCCTATTGCCTCGAAGAGCCGCAGCTTACGCTCGAGGTTATCCTGGATCTGGTGCACGTCCCGCAGGAAAAACTCCAGCTCGCCCTGGAGAAAGCAGGCGTCGACCGGCTGGTGGGGGTAACGGACGGAATGCGCGGTGCGGGTCTCGGTCGGGGCATCTACCCAATGACTGACGGCCGCTGGTACCGGATCGACGCCGACGGGGGATGCCGCCTGGTAGAAAGCGAAGTGCTGGTCGGCACCGCCATGACCCTGACGGACGGGCTGCGCAATCTGGTCCGCAGGATGGGTCTCCGGCTCGATGAGGCCGTTCGCATCTGCAGCACAAATCCGGCGCGCGTGCTGGGTCTCGGCAACCAGCTGGGCAAAATAGCCCCCGGCTATCGCGCCGACATCGTTGTCTTCGACGAAAACCTGATCCCCCTCGCCACCTTTGTGGAAGGCCGCCTGGTCTGGCAAAGGGACCTGCCCCGGAACGGCGGGCCCTGAACACACCTTCCCGACGGAAACCGAACAGACTCGCGGGTGCACCACCGAACCCGGTAGTCCCGGTCCCTGGACCGCCCCCGTGACGCGAATCTCCTCGCCGGGCCAAGGGGGTCGTCCAGCATTCGCGCGCGTCGAGTCCACCCGGGCCGTCCGAGCCCCCACCCCCTGGCGGTACCCCCACGGGCCTGTATCTTACCTGAGATCGACCAAGGAGCGGACCGTCAAGGCGCGACGGAACGCCTCGAGGTCGACAGGAGCACCCCTCGGGATGAAATCGACGGCCACGGGCCGACCCGGAAATACGTCGAAATAGTTATCTGAAAATCGGCCCTCGAAACCCGGGGCCAGCAGGAACACGCTCTTGGCAAACGCCGAAGCCAGTACCTTGACCTGGGGCCTTTGCCCTGAGCCAGATACCTCCAAAGTCAGCTCGGCGGGCGGCAGGATCAGCTCCTTGGGCCGGACGAAGAGGAGGGTGTTTTGGCTTATCGGGGTACCGTCCTCCAGCACCTCGCAGAGCAGCACACTCCGTCTGGCGTCTGTTCCGCTCAGCAAAGAGGGGACGTCGTACTGCGTTAGCTTTGTGCTCGAGCCCGGCGGCACAGCAACGGGCAGAACCTCCTCGTGCACAACGCCGGTGGCGAAGTCGTGGACGGCTGTCCGCAGCTGTCCGCGAAACGGCTCCCGACGATCGTTCACCACGTAGACGTGTACCTTCTCCCCTTGCACGTAGGGACTGACAAGGATTGGGGCGTAAAAGCGGGCAGCGTAATAGTGGAGCGCTTTCCACCGGCCAAAATAATCGATACTGCTCCAGGAGGCCACCGGCCAGCAGTCGTCGATCTGCCAGTAGAGAGAGCCCATGCAGCGCGGACGGATACGTCGGAGGTGTTCAGCCCCCAGCTTGATTCCCTCAGCCTGAACGATCTGGCTCATGACGAGGAAGTCTTCGAAGCGACGTGGTACCGGCCAGTCCCTCTCCATGTACTCCCGGATCAAGCGATTGCCGCGGGGATGCTTCTGGTGGACAAGCATCACGGGGGACTCGATGTCCCAGTCCTGAGGCAGGGTGAAGGCTTTCACCGTCTCGAGGAGGGGGAAGGACTGAAACCCGTACTCGCTCATGAACCGGGGGTGCTGCTCCAGGTAGGCCTCGAAAGGCAGCCCGCCGTGCCAGACCATCCAGTAGTGGACATCGCCCATTCTCTCGGACTGGGGCAGGTCTTCGAGGTTCGAGCTTGGCGAACTTGGCCAGTACGGCCGCTGCGGGTCGTGCTCGCGGATAACCTCCGGAAGAACGCTGTAAAACAGCTTCCTGTAGTCCTCCCAACAGGACGCCGGGTACTGCTGCTTCCAGCCCCATTCAAACCATCCGGCTTCGATCTCGTTGTTGCCGCACCAGAGGGCCAGGCAAGGGTGGTTACGTAGCCGCTTCACCTGATCCGTGGCCTCCAGGCGCACACTTTCCATAAAGGCCTCGTCGCCGGGGTATAGGGAACAAGCGAACATGAAGTCCTGCCAGACCAGCAGGCCCAGCTCATCGCACAGGTCGTAGAAGACCTCGTCCTCGTACACGCCGCCGCCCCAAACGCGCAGCATGTTCATATTGGCCGCCCGGCAGGACTCCAAGAGCCAGCGATACTTCTCTGAAGT
The DNA here is from genome assembly GCA_034506315.1 of candidate division KSB1 bacterium. Classification (GTDB taxonomy): domain Bacteria; phylum Zhuqueibacterota; class Zhuqueibacteria; order Oleimicrobiales; family Geothermoviventaceae; genus Zestofontihabitans. The sequence continues at coordinate 50,499 of JAPDPT010000007.1, forward strand.
TACGCGGGTGGGGAAATTGTCCGCCGGGATCCAGTTGCCGCCTTTCGCGAAGATGGGCACTCCATTGACCACAAACTCAAAGCTCCTGCCCCAGGGATCTTCCTTCTGCCGGAGCTCGAGGCTCCGCAGCCCTAAGCGCCCCTGCCACCGGTCCAAGAGTCTGCTGTCCTGACTCAGGGTTACCTCTACGCGGTAAAGGTATTGCTCCCCGTATCCGTTTGGCCACCAGAGGCGCGGCCTATCGATTCGGACCGGCACCGAGACCGTCTGCACGCCGGACGGAAGGTCCACGTGCTGTTCCTGGGCAGAGAAAGCTGCTTCGGGGCTTCGCACTTCGAACCGGTAGTGGCCCGGCTGGGTCACCTCGACTTCCACTTGGACTGTTAGTACAGCCGTGTCCTCGGCCAGGGAAGCGGTGACAAAATACACACTGCGAAGCACCGCGGTGTCCCAGCCAAGAAGGTAGATCGGCCGCCAGATTCCGCACGTCACCAGGCGCGGACCCCAGTCCCACCCAAAATGGTACGGGGCCTTGCGGGTATAGGGGCTTGTCTTCTCGCCTTGGTCATTGGCGGCCGGCAGGAGCACCTTGCGGTCCTTCATCTTCGGCAGCACTTCGTTGATAGGCGATCGAAAGACGACGCGCAGGATGTTCTCGCCGACCGCAAGCCAGCGCTTGACCGGCACCCGCCACGTACGAAACATGTTGTCGGCACGGAGGACCCGTACGCCATTGAGCCAGACGTCTGCGTACGTGTCGAGTCCCTCACAAACCAGCTCGATCTGTTCGCGATCGAGGAGCACCGAGGGAACGGAAAACCGCAGCTCGTATTCCCAATCGGTCTTGCCTACCCACTGCACCTTGGCCTCGTTGTCCCGGAAGAAGGGGTCGGGCAGAAGTCCGTTGCGCAGAAGATCCGTGTGCACACAGCCTGGCACTTCGGCCGGATACCAGCGCTGCGTCCCCACCTGGCGAAACTGCCATCCTTCGTGCAGAGGAGTCCTGATCCTCAATTCCCTTGCCTCCGCGCCCCGCACCAGCATTCCCGAGAGGGCAAGCAGAAACGCAAGCAACGCTGTTCCACCCATGGTCGTCACCTCTGTGCTCTTGGCTCCGGACCCACGAATGTACAGAAGCGCCGCCGTGCAAACAAGCTTGGCCTACGCACGCCCCCTACAGCAGCGCGGTCCGCTCAGCCCCGGCATCCTCCCGTGGACGCAGGGGGCATGGGGTTCACGGGGCGAGACCGGAGACGGACCGGCATCCGCACTTCTCCTTGATTCGGAACCGGCCGTTCGCTACCATTCGACATCGCATCTGGGCGTAGTCGTAACGAGGTGGCAGGGTCCGTAACAGCGGGAGGTCAACATGAGACGAGGGTTGGGGCTCGCAGCGTGGATGGTCGCATCGGCCCTTGTCGTGGGTGGTTGTGCCAAGAGAGGAGCGCAAATGCGATTCACAGGGGCACAAGGCGAGGTGAAGCTCATCACGCTGGATCCCGGACATTTTCACGCCGCGCTCGTCCAGAAGACGATGTATCCGCAGATTGACCCGGTGGTGCGGGTGTTCGCGCCGGCGGGTCCGGACCTGGACGATCATCTTTCGCGCATCCAGGGCTTCAACACCCGGACTCAAGATCCTACGCACTGGGTCGAGAAGGTGTACACGGGTCCGGACTACTTGGAACGAATGCTACGGGAAAAGCCGGGGAACGTGGTGGTCCTGGCCGGCAACAATCAGCGCAAGCCCCGCTACATCAAAGCATGTGTGGACGCCGGTCTGAACGTCCTCTCGGATAAGCCGATGTGCATCAATTCCGAGGGCTTCGCCCTCCTCAAGGCCGCCTTTCGCTCGGCGGCCGAGAAAGGCGTATTGCTCTACGACATCATGACCGAGCGCTACGAGATCACGACCATTCTGCAGCGGGAGCTCGTGCACATGCCGGAGGTGTTCGGAGAGCTCCAGGCCGGTAGCCCGGATGACCCCGCCGTCACGAAGGAAAGCGTCCACCACCTGTTCAAGTACGTCGCTGGGGTTCCTGTGAAGCGCCCTGCTTGGTACTTCGACGTGGAGCAGCAGGGAGAAGGCATTGTCGATGTGTCCACGCACCTGGTGGACCTGGTGATGTGGGAGTGTTTCCCGGAGCAACCCATCGACACGACGGACATCGAAGTCCTGCGCGCTCGGCACTGGCCGACGTTGATCACCCGGGAACAGTTCGAGAAGGTCACGCGCTTGCCCGACTTCCCCGATTTCCTGAAAAGCCAACTGGACCCGAACGGGGCGCTTCCCTACTACTGCAATGGCGAAATGATCTACAGGATTCGGGGAATCTACGCGAAGGTATCTGTGATCTGGAACTTCGAGGCACCCCCGGGAGGCGGCGATACCCACTACTCGGTGATGAAGGGAAGTCGGTCCTACGTGGTGATCCAACAGGGGAAAGAGGAGAACTATCGGCCCGAACTCTACGTGCTCCCTGCCCCTGGGGTTAACCCCGATGAGCTGAGTACGCCGCTTGCCAACGCGGTCCAGAAGCTCCAGGAGAAGTGGCCTGGCGTAGCTCTCGAGAAGCAGGGGCAGCGCTGGCACATCCTTGTTCCCGACGTCTATCGCGTAGGGCACGAGGCCCATTTCGCCCAGGTTACGGAAAAATACCTCCGCTTCCTCGTCGAAGGGAAGCTTCCCGATTGGGAAGTGCCGAACATGATCGCCAAATACTACACCACGACCCGTGCCCTCGAGCTAGCCCGTCGCAGCGAGTAACGCAGCCCCCAAAAGAGGCCCCTCCGCGGAGGGGCCTCTTTCCGGTTCAGCTCGCCACGTTCAGAGTACGCCGCTCCCGTCCCGGCCGACAACCGTTCCACCCCTTGGACACCCCCACCGTCCACGGAGATTGCCGGCCGCAGGAGAAAGCCGGGGGCTCAGCGCAGCTTCACGGCCTTTGTACGGGCCACACGACCTCCGTCCGTCCGCAATTCCACGAAGTAGACGCCCGAGGGAAGGTCGATCCCCCGTTCGTCCCTGCCGTCCCAGCTGAGGGTGTGCAGACCAACATCGAGTCTGCCCTGCACCAGGGTTCGCACCTTCTGGCCGAGCAAGTTGAAAACGGCCACCTCCACCCGTTCCGATCGCTCCAGTTCGAAGGAAATTGTCGTTCCGGGGTTGAAAGGATTGGGCCGATTCGGGTAGAGGGCAAATCGGGCCGGCGAAGTGTAAGCCCGTTCGAGGACCACACCGGTGGGATTGCGCAGCCAGTTGAGGCAGCGCTGGAGGAGCTCGGCCGCCGTGTCCTCGTAGGGACCCCGCACGGACTCCAGCCCGAAGGTCAGGTAGACAAGACGTCCGCCCGTGGTCGGATCGTACCATCGGATCCCTGCGTACAGACCCGACGTTCCCATGTACAGCAGAAAGCCCGTGGCGGGCGGAATGGGCTGGATGGCGTCGGGCGCAGCTACCTCCGGACTTCCGAACGGCCCCTCGAAGTACACGAAAAGCCGATTGCCAATGGGATCGTTCGGCACACCGATGAGCCGCCGGGTGGGTTCCGTATCCATTACCAGCTGCGCCTTGAGGACCTGCGCGTAGAAAAGCGAGTCGTCCTGGTCTCCTGCCCGGACGAGGTCGTAGCCGATGTCGTCGCCGGCCACCAAAACGCCGCCCCCTCTGGCCAGGTGGGCGCGCAGAAGCTCCTGTTCCTCCCGCCCCAAGGTGCCCTCCGAGGCATGTCCCGTTGACCAGATCACGATGGGATAGTCCGCAATCGCCTCCGAGGGCAGCCCCTGGCGTTCCACTTCCCAGGAGCGGACGTAGACGAGCCGCCTTTCAAGGGCCTTACGGTAATACTCTTCCGTGCGGGAGCCGCCGTCATCATCCACGAACAGGATCTGGGGTTTCCCCAGGCCCACCGCGATCGGAAATTCCTGGTGGGCGGACCCGGACGAGACCTCGAGCCGCAGGAGGACCAGCCCCGGCTGAGCGTCCCCCCGGGCGCGGAGGCGGAAGACCTGATCACCGGTGTCAAGGGTGTCCAAGTGATTGAGGCCGGCAAAGCGAGCCTCCGCCGACTCCGCAACGATGTCCTCCCGATCCGTCGAGATACGAAGCACGACCTCGGGCGCGGAAACACCCTCGTTTGCCACCCGCGCAGAAAGGGCCAGAGTTTCGCCCGGGTCCCAGTCGCCGTTTCCGTCGCCGATGAGCTCCTGCGCTCTCCAGTCCACGAGGCGGAAGATGGGTGCATTGATCTCCTGGGTTTCGATCAGCAGATCGCCGTGCGGATCCAGCTGCACACCCGTCGGCTCCCCCTGCACCTCCAGGATGAAACTCTCATTCCTCTGATCCAGCCACAGAGTGGTGGTAATCGTGTCCTCCAGGGTCGTGATCCGGACCTCCAGGGGCAGCCGATAGGCGGCGGGGCCCTCCGTCTGGATCTGGTCGACAAAACCGGAGACGCGGTAGCGGTCGTCCCCCAGCGGCGAGCTGGTCCAGAACCAGCGCAGAACGGGGTGGCCCGGCTCGTAGATCCATTGGCGAAAGAACCAGCTCAGATCGATGCCCGCGTGTTGCTCGCACACCTCCTCGAACTGCTCCGTGGTCGCGTTGCCGTAGGCAAAGCGGGCGCCGTAGTCGCGCAGGGCCTCGAAGAAAACCGAGTCGCCCAACATAGCCCTCAGCATGTGCAGCACGCAGGCGCCCTTGTCGTAGACCACACCGACAATCACGGGCGAACCGGGGTACCGGAAGATGGGCTCGCGCTGATTCAGTGCCGACTGCATCGTGAGGCGTTTGTAGATCTGGTAGCCCTCCTCTCCGTAGAGGTGTTCAAACCACAGTGCCTCCGCAAAGGTGGCGAATCCCTCGTTGAGCCACACGTGCCCGAAGTCCGCCGGCGAGACCCAATCTCCCCACCACTGATGGGACAGCTCGTGCAGGACGACCATGTCGGCCTGTCGCTGGCCGGTGATCAGTCCGGAGGCGAGGCTGGTCAAAGTCTGGTTCTCCATCCCGCCCCAGGCCCCCTGGTACTGGGCGTGCCCGTACTTTTCGCGAACAAAAGGATACTCTCCCCAGGCCTGAGCGCAAAACTCCATCATCCGCACCGTGGCCGACAGGTCCTGGAGTGCAGCGGCGTAAGACTCCGGGTAGACGAAATGGATGACCTTGACGCTATCCCCATCCCGGGAACGGTACAGGTCCTCGATAGTGCGGTAGGCCGCTACCTGCATTGAGATTAGGTAGGTGCTAATGGGGTAGCTTTCGTGCCAGCAATAGGTCCAGGTGCCGTCTCCGTGGTCCAGAACGGCGCGCAGTAGGCCATTGGAGGCCACCACCAGCGGCTTCGGCACTCGCACCACCAGGTCCACGGAATCGGCCTTGTCTCCAGGATAGTCCCGGCAGGGAAACCAGCAACGTGCGTAGTACGGTTCATTATCGCTGAACACTGCAGGGTACCCCGCCACTTTCCCGAAGAAGAGCACGGGGAAACCGTCCGGAGCCGAGGGGGAACCGTGGTAGCGGATCTGGACCCGTAGCGTATCGCCCCTATGGTAAGGCCGGTCGAGCTCGAGGTAAAGGCTGTCGCCTCGGATAGCAAAGCTCGTGGCCGCCATTCCCACCCCGTCCACCTGCATCCTGCGCGTTACGAAGTCGAGGCCAATCTTGGACAGCTCGTCCTGAAGGACGCGCAGACCCACCTGGGCTGAGCCGGAAATTGCGCGGTTGGCGAAGTCGACACTTAGCTCGATTCGGTAGTAGCTGACGTCGAAATCGTCCCACTGCCCGACTCCCAGCCGTGTCCGCGCTTCGATCCTCTTGGCCTCTGCGGCGCGCACGAAGCGATCGCGAATCGACATCTGCTGGCGCACAGTCTGTTCCAAATTCTGCGGATCCGGCACAGCCGCGCTGGCGATGGCCAGCTGGACCAGGGCCAGAATCACCGAACCTACCTTCATTTTCGCCTCCCAGAAAGGCTGCACCGCGCCTCCTGCGGCGCGGATATGGGCGCCCAACACCTCTCCTCGCACCTGGCCCCTATTCAGAGCTCAGACCTGAACAGACGACCCCTATGACGGACCACCCGTCTCTGAGGTTTCAGCTCCAATGGCCGTACGTGGGCCCAGGCCGAGGGTTCTTGGTCGTCCCAGGGCGTCCGGATCCTCTCCTCCGAGAGAGGGCCTTCTCGCGGGCAGGGTCTCCCCTACCAGGCCTGATTGCGAACCAGTGCCTCGACGGGCCAGGGGCTACCCCCGCCGCCAAGCCAGCGACTGAACCAGTCCAGGTGCGCCGCGTAGTAGAGGGGCATCGACTTCACGAAGTTGGGCCAGTGGCCGTCGTTCTTGAAAACGATCAGGCGCGAAGGCACGCCCTGTCGTTGTAGCGCCGTGAAGAACTGCAGGCTCTGAGTGTAGGGGACGCGAAAATCCTGCTCCCCGGTGATCACCAGACAGGGCGTCTTGAAGTTCGGGACGAAGTTGGAGGGGCTGAACTTCTCGTACAGGTCCGAGGTCCAGGGCGTACCGCGCATGTCCCATTCCGGGAACCAGAGCTCCTCGGTGGCGCCGTACATGGAGCGAAGATCGTAGACGCCCATCATGGCCGCCAGACACCGGAAGCGGTCGGTGTGGCCCTCCAGCCACATCACGGCATAGCCGCCCCAGCTCCAGCCCATGGCGGCCATCCGATTCTCGTCGACCCACGGGAGGGCGGCCAGGGCATCCGCGACCCGCAGGATGTCCTCCATCACCTTCCCACCCCAGTCGCCCGAGATGGCTTCCGTGAATTTCTGCCCGTAGCCCGTGGACCCATGGGGATTTGGGAAAGCCACGATGTAGCCGGCTCCAGGGTAGACCTGCCAGTCACCGCGGAAGGCGTCGGCCCATTGGCTTTGCGGCCCGCCGTGAATATTGAGGATGAGAGGGTATTTCTGGCTTGGATCGAAACCATGGGGCTTCACCACAAACACGTGGATGCTATCGCCGCCCGCACCCTTGACCCACATCTCCTCCGCGGGTCGGATATCCACCTCCTCTTGGATGGATCGGTTGAACTCGGTAAGACGCTTGCGTCCCGTACCCAGGACAGTAGCGCGGTAGACTTCGCGCGGCTCAGCCACCGAACGCCGCACGTAGGCAAACCATCTCCCGTCCGGAGCGATCTCGAACGAGTCGATGGTCTTGTCGTCCAGGACAAGGGCGATCTTGCCCGACTGGATGTCGACCCGGTAGAGGGGAAAGTGCCCGCGGACCTCGCCGATGAAGTAGATGGATCGGGAGTCTGGCGACCAGCGAAAATCGTCGACCCAGTTGTCGAAGCCCTCGGTGAGGACCCGCTTCTGACCCGTCTTGCGGTCGTACAGGGCCAGGCGAAAACGATCCGACTCGTATCCGGGCACCTTCTGCATTCGGTAGGCAATGTAGCGGCCGTCCGGCGAGTAGAGCGGGTCGGCGTCGTAGGCCGGGTTGTCCGCCGTAATGTTCACCGCCTCTCCCCCCTCAACCGGCACAATCCACAGATCCTTGTTCGTGGACAGGGCCTGGTCCCTGTCGTGATTCGACACGAAGCACAGTTCCTTCCCGTCGGGGGAGAATGCGTAGCCGCGCCCCCCTTCCAGGCTGAAGGCGGGGGCGTCGAAGGGACCCGGCGTCAGGTCCCGAACCTCGCCGGTCTGTACGTCCACAAGGAACGTGTGCACCACCTTGCCGTCTTTCCAGAAATCCCAGTGCCGGTAGAGGAGTTCGTCCGCCAGGTGGGCCTGAATAGGCCCTTTGTCCATTTTCTCCTGGATGGCCTTGTTACAGGAGTCGTTGGCCCCACACTCAGGGAAGACGGACGATGAGAAGGCGATGCGCTGGCCGTCGGGGGACCACACGGGATCGCTGACGCCGGTGGAAATCCTGGTGAGCTGACGGGGCTCCCCTCCTTCCACCGGGAGCAGCCAGATCTGGGCCCCGTCCTTGCGTGTTGAGAGGAACAGGAGCGTCTTGCCGTCCGGCGACCACCGGGGATGCCAGTCCGCCTCCTCGCTGTGGGTGAGTCGACGCAGTCCGGTACCGTCGGAGGCCATTAGCCAGATATCGGAATTGCTCTTCCCCTCGTGGAGCTGGTACTCGGTGACCACGAAGGCAATGTACCGGCCGTCGGGCGAGATTTGGGGATCGGCCACGTTCTTGATCCGATAGAGGTCTTCAATGGTGAAAGGGCGTTTGCTGGCAGCTTGCACGCCTACGGCGCAAAGGAACAGAGCGACGAGGTTCAATACCCGCGTGCGCATTGGGTCCTCCCTCTTGGTCCTTGGACTGCCGGAGACTCCTCAGAGGCGCCAATCCGCGCGGCCGAAGTGTGGGTATGCCCCACCCTTGCCTTGGAGCGGTACCCTGCCTTTGGCTCCATTGCTTCCGCAGGTGACCGGAGGGGAAAGTCCTCGCCGGAGGGACATCGTACCGCCACCTGCACGGGATTCTGTTCCCCTGGTCTCGCAGCCGCGCGTCCGGCCGTGTCTCCTCATTTGAATCCGAAAGCGGCCGGTACCGCCAAAGAGATCCAGGGAACGTAGGTGATGAGCAGAAGAGCGACGATCATCGCCGCAAAAAACGGGAGCAGAGGTTTGATGACATTGGTGATGGTCGTGTTCGCAATACCACAACCCACGAAGAGGCAGGAGCCAACCGGTGGAGTACACAGCCCAATACAGAGATTGGTGATCATCACAATCCCGAAATGGATCGGATGCATCCCCAGCTTTTCCACCACAGGGAGGAAAATGGGCGTGAAGATCAGGACTGCCGGCGTCATGTCCATGAAGGTGCCTACGAAGAGGAGAATGAGATTGATGATGAGCAGGATGATGTATTTGTTGTTCGTCAAGCCGAGCAGGGCGGCGGAAATGGTTTGAGGGATGTTCTCGTAGGCCAGGATCCAGGACATCGCCATGCTGGTGCCGATGAGGAGCATCACGACCGCCGTGGTCACTCCGGTCTGCAAGAGGATGGAGGGTACCTCCCGCAGGGAGACCTCGCGGTACACCAGCACGGAGAGCAAAAAGGCGTAGATCACGGCGATCGCCGACGCCTCCGTAGCCGTAAAGGCACCGCCGAGAATCCCGCCGAGCACAAGGACGACCAGAAGGAGCGGGGGGATAGCCCTGAAGAACCGCGACACGCCGGCGCGGAGGGGGATTTTTTCCCCCTTGCCGTAATTGCGCCGGATGGAGATCCACCCGCTCACCACCATCAGGGAGATCCCCACGACGATGCCGGGAAGGAAGCCGGCCAGGAAGATCGCCGCTACCGAGACAATGCCGCCCGTAGCCAGGGAGTACACAATCATCACGTTGCTGGGCGGGATCAGCAGTCCGGTGGTGGCCGCGGTGATACTCACGGCGGCGTTGAAATCTCGGTCATAGCCTTCCTGATTCATCAGGGGGATCATGAACCCCCCGACGGACGAGACAGCTGCCACTGCCGAACCCGAGATGGCCCCGAAGAGCATGCAGGTGAGGATGTTCACGTAGGAGAGCCCTCCGCGGAATCGCCCCACAAGGACATTTGCGAAGTCGATAAGCCGGCGAGCGATTCCACCCCGGCCCATCAAGGCTCCGGCGAGGATGAAGAATGGGATCGCCAAAAGGGCAAAACTGTCGATGCCGGTAGCGATCCTCTGCGCTACGACCTGAAAGGTGGGAAGTCCGCCGACCGTGGCGATCGTCAGAACCGTGGAGATACCGATGCAGAACGAGATGGGCACGTTCAGGTAGAGAAGAAGCACAAAGCTGACGATGAGCACAAAAAGCGGTACGTCCATGCCAATCCCTTCTTGCCTTCGGTCCGGGGGCTTTAGTTCAGCGGATCAACGGCTCCAGGCAATGAGACCTTGACTTCTTCGACAAAGTTGCCACGGAGGAGCCTGGCCAGCCGCTGGATCAGCGATTCCACACTGTAGAGCGCGAGGAATACCCCGCTCACGGGTACCGCCAAGTACACGTACCCCATCTGAACGCGGAGGGCAGGAGAAACCTGTCCTGTGCTCAAGGTCGTCCGCACAAGTTCGGTGCCTCCCCCGACCAGCACGGTGAGGGAGAAAGCAGCCACGCTGGAAAAGACGACCAGCTCCGTGATCAGGCGGTTCCGGGGCTTCATTCGGTTGACGAAGAAATCGATCCCCAGGTGGGCTCCCCGCCGCAAGGCGACAGCCGACCCTAACAGGCCAACCCAGATGAGAAGGAAAGTGGCCAGTTCCTCCGTCCAGGAGCTCGGCCGCCTGATCACAAAGCGGGTGATCACCTGCCAGGTCACATCAACTACCAGAACCCCCATTGCCAGTGCAACCAGGCCTTCCAGAACGTGGTCAAGATAGCCGCGGATCTTCCCGTACATGCCAGCGCTCCTTCTACGCAGCCTCGCAACAAGCCACCGGGTTGTCCCTTTCGGAGCCTGCCATCCGCCCCCGCGACTCCTGGCATATGGGATGACACCCGCCTGCCGGGTCACTGGATCGCTTGAATCTCCTTGGCAAGCTTGCCGATTTCCGTGCCTTCGTATTCCCGATACATGGCCGCCGCTCGCTGACGGAAGGGTTCCTTGTCGGGGATGATGATCTGAACCCCCGCCTTCTTGACCTCTTCCAGGGAGCGCTGCACCATCTCATCCCAGAGTTGCCTCTGGTAGGGGACGGATTCGTCTGCGGCTTCTTGCAGGATCTGCTGGAATTCGGGGCTTAGCTTTTTCCACACGGCCGTGCTGATCAATAGCACATCCGGCACCCGTGTGTGCTCATCCAGCGTGTAGTACTTGCAGATCTCGTAGTGGCGGCTGGTGTAGAAGCTGGGCGGGTTGTTTTCCGCCCCGTCGACCACCCCCTGCTGGAGAGAGGTGTACAACTCCCCCCAGTCGATGGGTGTAGCCGAGGCGCCGAAAACCTGGATCATCCGCAGGGCTACATTGCTCTTTTGCACCCGGATCTTTAACCCTTTCAGATCATCCGGCGTGTAGATCGGCCGGTTGCGGGTGTAGAAACTCCTGGCGCCCGCGTCGTAGTAGCAAAGGCCCTTTAGCCCTACCTTCTCCCCTGCGGCGAGCAACCGCTTTCCGATCTCGCCATTCCACACTTTCCACGCGTGCTCGGCATCCCGGAACACGTAGGGCAGGCCGTAGACGGCCAGCTCGGGGATAAAGCTTTCCAATGGGCTGCTCGAGGTCTTGGTCATGGCGAGGCTTCCGAACTGCAACTGCTCGATGCATTCCCGCTCGCTACCCAGCTGCTCGTTCGGGTAGATATCGATGCGCAGGCGTCCCCCCGATTTCTCCTGCACCCGCTCGGCCATGTAGACCATGGCCTTGTGCACGGGGTGCGTGATGTCGAGCCCGTGGGCCAGCTTCAGGACCGTAACCTTCTGGCCTCCGCCTCCACAGCCAAGATTCAGAACGGCAAGGGCCGTCATCCCTGCCGCCACGGTCACTATTCTCTTCATCCTGGGCCTCCGTCACTCATTCCCACCGAGCCGGTTGCTGCAAGCTGGCCGAAGATAGGAATCGCCTGCTTCGAGTCAAATAGAGAAAACGCCCCCTCGCCCTCCGGCCGTCTCTTGGCGGCTTTCCCAGGGAAGTGCTTCAGCTTCGGTCTTCTTCCGGCAGCGTCAGGTGGCGCTCAAGCACCTGAAGCAGCTTGCTTTCTTGGACTTCCGCCAGAACTTCCCGATAGAGCTGCTTCATCTCGCGCGTGCAAACCAGAGCGCGCCGGTAGACCAGACAGTTGCGGCATTGATGGTCTTTGCGCAGGCCCTGGCGCCGCATCACCACCCAGCAGGGTTCCCGATGTTCCAGCTGGCTTGGACAGTTTTCCTGCTGGCAATGGGTGCCACCGGGTTTGCCTGGCAGCTTCCAGCACGGGATCAAACTGGCCAGTCTACGTATTCCGGCCAGGTTCAGCCCCTCCTCGTGGAGAAGCTGCCGGATACAGTGGAAACGGCGGATATCCTCATAGGAGTAAAGTCTCCTGCCGGATTCCGTCCGGAAGGGAATGACAAGGCCCTCCATTTCGTACATCCGCAGGGTAGGGACGGAGGTCCCTGCTCGTTCGGCCGCAAGCCCAATCGTCAGGACGGGTTCGTGCGCATCAAATCCGCTTGCCATCGGTCTATCCCTTGCCCAAGCCGGTCGATTGTCCACCCTCTACCGCGAGGACCACACGCGTCCAGCCGCCTTGCGTTCTGTCTCGTGCCCTCAAGGCGGGCCGTCTCTCCTCGCAACTCCCGGGGACCTCCATCCCTCTCTCCGGTGGCAACCCAAGTGGGGCGGCTCTTCCAGCCCGACTCTGCAGGCGCCGCGCGGAATCCCTATTGCTTTGGCACGGGATGAGCGATCTTGGCCAAAGCCTGCTGGTAGGTAAACGGCTTGTAGGTCGGGCTCTTCTCGTTGTGGCAAGTCTTGCAGAGTTTCTCATCCGGTACGATCATGCCCACCGTGGCAGGCTGGATCTTGCCCTCGTAGAGATCCTTCATTACGTTCATCTTGAAGTACTCGGACCCAGGCCCGTGGCAAGCCTCGCAGGTCACCCCTTCCTCCATTTTGTAGGTGGCCGACTTGGCGGAAGCGGGGGCATCGTAAGCCGTCACGTGGCACTTGAGGCACTCGGCAGCCTTCTGAGGGTCGCCCTGGACTCCGGCCTTGCTCGCCACGCTCTTGGCCTGCTCAGTGGCCAGCACCTCGTACGCCTTAGCGTGAGGGCTGGCCTGCCACTTCTGGAACTGCTCTCCCCTCGCTTTGAGCTGGTGGCACATCTTGCACTTGGTCACCCCCACGTACTGAAAAGCCTTCTGCTGTGAATAACTCGCGGCACCTGCAATGGCCAAAACCAGGGCTAGGCCTATCGCTGCAGCGATCTTCCTCATCGTGACGCCTCCTTTCGCGTTTGTCATCTGGACCGGCTTCTTGCAGGACTTCAATGGTAAACCGGTCGGAATCGCTACACAGAAGCTACTCGTAAAACTGCCGCGAACTTAAAGAATACACACGCAACCCACAAGGGGATTGTGCTGGGGCGTACGTTGGTCCGCGCTTCTTCTGTCGCCGCACGCCGGCCCTCCGTCCCCGGCTACCGTTCTGGGGTCAGGACCAGGACCTTCCCCTTGTAGTTCTTGCGGAACTCCTCCACATCTTTCTGGGAACCGACGATGTCGCCCCAGTGCATCGGGATCGTCACCGAGGCCTTGATGGCGGCGGCGGCCTCCGCGGCTTGCTTGGCGTCCATCGTGTACGTCCCGCCAATGGGAAGAAGGGCCACATCCGTTTGCACTTTCCTCATCTCCGGGATGAAGTCCGTATCGCCGGCATGGTAGAGCCGCCCCCCGTCCGGCAGGCGGATCACGTAACCTACCCACCCGCTCTCCCTCGGGTGGAAGCGCTTGCCCACGTTGTAGGCCGGGACCGCAATCACCTGCAGCTCCCCTACGGTCACCGTATCGCCGGGGCTAACAGCCGTCACCCGCCCCTGCAACTGGGCCGCCACATCCCGCGGCGCCACGAACATCGTCTCCGGAGTTCGGATTTTCTCCAGGTCTTCTTTGGAAAAGTGGTCGAAGTGGGCGTGGGTGATCAAGATGAAGTCGGCCTTGGGAACGTTGGGGGGCAGTTTGTACGGATCCAGATACAGCTGCTTCGCTCCGACTTCAACGCGGAAGCTGGCGTGCCCGAGCCAGTGGATCTTCTTGACGTCCATTTCTCCTCCCCTCCCGTCTAAGGCCCGACTGGTTGTTAGGAAGAAGCTCAGTGTTGCCGCCAGCGCAAGGTACGGCGAGCGCCGGCGGTCGGCGAGCGAATTGCTGCTGCGCACGGCACCCCTCCACGTTTAGAGTCCACGGCACATGCTGCCCGGGACTTCACCTCGGGATGGTCACACAACGAGGCAGGTAGTGGTCCTCACCACGCCGTCGATGCTGTGCACACGGTCAACGACCACCGACTCCACTTCCGGCAGGTCCTCCCCTTCCACAAAGGCGATCACGTCGTACGGACCGATGACGCAGTGTGCAGCTTTCACCTGGGGGACGCTGCGCAACGTCGTCTCCACATCCTTGTGTCGCCCCCGGCTTGTCTCGATCAGCACGTAGGCCTTCACGCTCATGGCAACCTCCCTTCCTCTGCGATTCTCCCCTACCTCAGGCCCGAAGCGCGACCCCCCGCGGTCGTCGCCAGCGCCGCCGGGTCTCCGGGGAGACCCACCGAGCCTCGCGACCGGCTCCGGCAGGCTCCCCGGCTCGCTCTTCCTCCGCCGCCGGGCTCCGCACAGCCTGAAGCACCAGCTGAAGGACCACCTGAGCCGCCCATGCCGCCAGGGACCCGCCCTGGTCCAGGCGAGGATTGAGCTCCACCACATCGGCACCGACGAGAGCCACACGCAGCCGCCGCACGATGGCCAAAAGCCTCTCCCGATCCCACTCGTCCTCCCCTGTCTCCGCGCCTCCCGCTCGGTCCCAACCTACGGCGTCCACGTCGATGCTGACGTACGTGGGCCCGTCCGGCCACCGGATGTCCGCGGCCTGGTCGCGAAGAAACTGCACTCCCCAGCGCTCCGCCAGGCTTTTTTCCCACGGCTCCAGTTCCCGGACCCCGATCTGGACGAAGGAGCGCGCCAGCCCGGCCTCCAGGATGCGAGCGGCGGCGCAGGCGTGGGAAAGGCGGTCCCCGAGAAACTCAGGGTGAAGATCAGTGTGGCGGTCCAGCCAGATCACGTTCACGGGGCCGTAACGTCGCGCCAGGGCCGTAACGACGGGAACGGTGATCGAGTGATCTCCCCCCAGAACGATCGGGATCCCCTGTTGCTCCAAGATGTCCTCAATGTGGTGGCGCATCTGCTCAAATGCCCGGTCGTCCCGCTCCAGCCGGATCACCCCCTCGTCCACAACGGGCAGCGGCAGGAGTCGTCCTCCTATCAGCCCCGTCCGAATGAGGTGGCGCCGGATGGCCCAGGGGCCCAACGCGCTTCCTCTCCGCAGCGAGCTCTTCTCCTCCCACGGAAAGCCGATCAGGTGGACCGCGTGCACCATCTGTCCCTCCCGCCCGGCTGTTGGATGGGTGAAGAGTCGTCTCGCAGTCTGAAGCTTTAACCCCAGGGGCTGGAGACGCGTTCCTCTACGAACCTACCTCCGGGCCCGGTATGCGACAACCGCGATCTCCACGCTGGCGTCTCGCGGTAGTCGTGCCACCTGCACAGCGCAGCGTGCGGGAAACTCGCTCTGGAAGTACTGAGCGTAGATCTCGTTGAGCTTGGCGTAGTGGCTTAGGTCGCGCAAGAATACCGTGACCTGCACCACGTCGCGGTAATCCATCTCAGCGGCGCGCAAGATGGCCCCCAGATTCTCCAGGACCTGACGCAGCTCCGCTTCGAATCCCCCTGTGACCATTTCCCCCGATCGCGGATCAAGGGCGATCTGCCCCGACACGAATAGCCAGGGCCCGACGCGTACAGCCTGGCTGTACGGACCGATAGCCCGCGGAGCGCTCTCCGCCACCACGACCTGCTTGCTCCAGCGACCGACCATCCTGCCCGGACCGGCGCAGCTCCAAGCCACCATTGCGACGACGAGAGACCACGTCACCTGCCTCCGCATCGAAACCTCCTCTTCGTAGAGCGATCGTGAAAGACACCACTTTTCTCACCGATCGCAATTTCGGGAAAGCGGCCTAATCTCGGCAAGGGGAAATGTGCAGAGCCGCGAGCTTCGACCGCTCCATCATCGTCGATGAGCCCTGGTTCCGTCGCGCTTCCGCCTGACCCGGCAGAAGGGATCGGTCTGGACTCCGGAGGGTTGAAAATGAACACGCCGTTGTGTAATGTATCGGTGGCAAGCGGATCCAACAGACAGGGAACCCGGAGGTGGACGATGTTTTGGCTCCAGCTACTTGCCAAGTTCATTCGCGTCCTGCGCGAGGGGGCATCGCCGGCCGCTATTGCGGGGGGGTTTACGGTGGGCTTTTTTGTGGGCCTTACGCCCTTCTTGACCCTTCAGAATCTCGTCCTGATCCTCCTCGCGGCCATCGTACGCCTGAACTTCGCCGCCTTCGGCCTGGCGTATTTTTTCTTTAGCTTTTTCGCCTACGTCCTCGACCCATGGCTGCACGCGCTGGGCTGGAAATTGCTCACCCTCAACTCCCTGCATCCGTTTTACACCAGGCTGTACAATCTGCCCATTGCCCCGCTCACTCGATTCTACAACACCCTCGTCTGGGGAAGCTCGGTGGTCGGGCTGGCACTGTCTCCCGTCGTGTTCTTCGCCGTGAAGGAGGCGATCAAGGCATACCGCAGATCCTGGGCGGAGAAACTCGAGCAGAGTGGGGTGGTGCGCTTTGTGCGGGGTTTGAAAGTGGCCCAGTGGTACCTCAGAATCCGGGATCTGGAGATTTCCTGAGCAGGCGGATCCGCAGGTAGGTATCTGTCCGCGGACGGGTAGCAGTCTCCGTTTGCGGCGCGCCGTTCAGGAGTGGGAGGACAAGCGGGAGAAGAGGACGCGATGCGCAAGAAGGCTTTGGCCATCGTCGCGATTCTGGTGGTGGCTTTCCTGGTTTGGCTCTACGTGCGGAGGAACGCCCTTGTGGACTCCGCCATCGAGGGATCTGGCAGCCGGCTCGTCGGCGCCAAGGTCGAGATCGATGGGGTCTCATTGGACTTTCTGCGCCTGAAACTGGGCTTTGACCGCTTGCAAGTGACCAACCCCAACGACACCTGGCACAACTGGATTGAGCTGGGATCGTCCGGAGTGCAGCTCGAGTGGCGTCCCCTGCTGTGGAATCGCTACGTGGTGCGGGAGTTCTACGTGCGGGAGATTCGGCTCAATTCGCCCCGCCAGACGGACGGAGCCCTTCCCGGCGCCAAGCCGAGACCGGCGGGGCCCTCGCTCACCGATCGGGCCCGAAGAGCCCTGCAAGCCAAGCTCGAGGAGACCCCGATCCCTGACCTCGCCCGCTTCGCCCAGCGCAAGATCGACGTGGACAGCCTGATCAGGGTCCTGGGGCTCACCACCCCGGACAGCGTACAGCAGCTGCTCACGCAGCTCCAGACCACGGCCGAGGATCTCCGCACCCGGCTGGTGGCCCTGGATCCTCGGGACGAGCTCGATCGCGTGAAGGGGCTTGTCGAGCCTATCCGCCCCGCCGAGATTCGCTCCCTACAGGAGCTCACCGACGCCTTGCAGAGGGTGCAGCAAGCACGGACAACCCTGCAAAGCTACCGTCTCCGGTTCGATTCCACCCGGACCTTTGTCCGCGCGCGTGTGGACCACGCAAGCCGCCAGATCCAGCGCGTGGACGACTGGGCCCGCGCCGACCTCACCCGCCTCCGCTCCTCCGTGGGACTGCCTTCCTTTGACGCGACCGAGGTCGCCCAGATGCTTTTCGGCCCCGCCACCGTGGAAAAAGCCCTCGGCGCGCTCCGGGTCGTGGAACTGGCACGCGAAGCCATGCCCTACGTGGCAAAGGCCCAGGCCTTCGCCCGGGCCGGCAAAGTGCAGCGGCCCCCACGGGGAAAGGGCGTCAACGTGAGCTTCCCCGTCACGGAAAAATGGCCCAAATGGCTTGTGCGCCGAGTAGAGGTCTCGGCCGTCTCCTCCCGAACAGATACCTCTCGGGCCTGGTTTGTAGCAGGAGAACTGCGCAACCTTAACTCTGATCCCCGCTTTCTGGGCAAACCGACCACCGTGCAGCTGAAAGGACGCGTCCCC
The DNA here is from genome assembly GCA_034506315.1 of candidate division KSB1 bacterium. Lineage (GTDB taxonomy): Bacteria > Zhuqueibacterota > Zhuqueibacteria > Oleimicrobiales > Geothermoviventaceae > Zestofontihabitans. Next base: position 68,210 of record JAPDPT010000007.1, read on the forward strand.
CAAGGAACCCGATTCGAACTGAACGGCTTGCTGGACCACACCTCGGACACCCCTCTGGACCAGTTCGACCTGCGCCTCACTTCCCTTGGCCTGGGCGGGGTGGAGTTTCCGAAGAGCCGCTACTTCCCGACTGGTCTGGAGTTGAACCAGGCCAACGCCACCCTCGAGTTCGAGCTGAGGGGAGAACACCTCGAGCTCAGCATGCTCGTCCGTTGCCCGGAGGCAGCGTTCGTATTCCCGAGCGACGATCCGCGTGACCGCCTGGCCGAGGCATTCCAACGCCTGTTCAGCGATATCCGCAATCTCGACCTGGAGGCCCGAATCGCCGGCCCCATCGATCACCTCTCGCTCCACGTCCGCTCGAACCTGGACGTCCTCCTTTCGCACCAGCTGCGCGCACTGGTCGGCGAGCAGATAGCTCTTGCGCAGAGTCAGCTGGAAGCGCGCGTGCAGAGGGTCGCGGACGAACAGCGCCGCCGTCTCCTCTCCTGGTACGAGAGCAATCTGAAGCCGATCGTGGACAAGATCGAGGAGTACCGGGCCCTGTTCGAGCAGCGCGACCAGCTTCTGGAGGCCAAGAAGCAGGAGCTGGAGCGCAGGATCGAGGAAGAGAAGCAGAGGCAGAAATCCGAGCTCGAAAAGGCAGCGCGGCGCAAACTGGAAGACCTGCTGAGGAAGAGGCCGTAGGCACGAGCCTGCCATCGGGCCTCGCGGCGGAAGCCGACCTCAGCGCAGAAGCACGATACGCGCAGTGGCCGAACGTCCTCCGGGAGTGCTCAGACGACAGATGTAGACCCCGCTGGGAACCGGAACCCCGGCACTATCCCGGCCGTCCCAGGTAAGCGTGTGTTCCGCCGAGAGGGGGAAGTCCTCTCTCCAGATCCGTACACACCTCCCCTGAAGATCGTACAGCACCAGTTCGAAGGATTCCCTCCCTTCGGTCCGAATGGCGATACGACTGTGAGCCCGCGTCGGGTTCGGGTAGGCCTCCAGCAAGGCGAAGCGGGCCGGCAACGAACCCCGATCGCCGACGCCCAGGGCAGGCCCCGGAAAGAAGAACTCCAGGGCGTCGTCCAGGTGGGCGCGCCAGTTGCCCCAACTGTGTCCCTCATGGTACTCCGCGTAACGTAGGGGATAGCCGCGAGCCTGCAAGATGAGCACAAGCTCCCGCACGAGCCGGATGAGCAGGGGGATATCGTAGGTCCCAAGATCGAGGTAGAAACGCAGAGGCAGAGTGGGTCCATCCCGAAGCGCCGAGGAAATCTCCGCCTCCACATTACTGCTCTGGGCCGCAACGTTCGCAAAGACGTCCGGATAGTGCACAGCCAGATACAGCGAGATATTCCCGCCGTTCGAGGCCCCGAGGACGGCGTGTGCGTTGGCCTCGCGGCGAACGCGATACCGCCGGTATAGGTAGGGCATGAGCTCATCGACGATGAAGTGCGAGAAGGCCGCTTTGCGGCCCCCCGCGTATTCAGGGTTGCGGTCCACGGGCGGCACGAAAACGGCCACCAATGGCTGAATCCTCCCCTCCGCAATGAGATTATCCAGCACATTGGGAGCCTGCGCCAGGTTGATGTAGTCCAGACCATCGTGAACGAGGAGGAGGGGGTAAAGCTCGGCTCCAGCTTCGTAGCCCGGCGGAGTGTACACCCGCACGAGGCGGGAGTTTCCCAGATAGGTGCTGGTCAGAACGGTATCGTGGAGGCTACCGTGAGGGATGTCGGCCCGGTACTCGATCTCGGGCGGCGGTATATAGCCGGGCATTCTCAGCTCCGAGTTAGGGCCGAATCCACCGCGGATCTGGTACGGGTTGCGTGGATCCAGAAGCCAAGTGCTGCCGTCAACGACGAACTTGTAGTCAAGCCTGGCGTCCTTCTCGAAGCTCGCCGTCCGGTACCAGAAGTTAGTCCCGGGTATATTCTTGAGCGGCCAGGCGTTCGGATCCCACTGGTTCATGTCGCCGGCAAGGGTCACACGACTTCCGCCACCCGCGTAGACGAAGTGCACCAGCGTGTCCGCTTCGATCACGGGGGCGGAAGGCAGGGTGCGGAGGAAGCTGTCCACAACGGCCTGCCGGCGTCCCTCCGGTGTAGCAAGCGCCTTCAGAACGAAGGCGTTGAATTGCTGCGCCGAGCTCCTGGCCCCCAGGACCAGGCCAAGCAGGGCAAAGGGCACCGCACGGATGGTCTTGATCTTCCCCAGAGCCACCATGGGTTCTCTCCCAGCAAATTGTTCTTCCAAACTCCGCCGGTCAAAACGCCTGGCCCATGTCCAGAAGGATGGCACCCGCCGGCTCACCAGGCCGCCGGTCGAGCCGGAGCCCGAAATCCAGGCGCAGCACGCCGATCGGAGAGCTCACCCGTAGCCCAGCCCCCGCCGCCCAGCGCAAGCGGTCTGGCGAGAACGAGCGCCGGTCGGCCCACACATTGCCGGCGTCCACAAAGACGGCTCCACCCAGATTCTTCCAGATGGGGAAGCGCGCTTCGACCAAATTCACAATCAGGGACACTCTTCCGCCCAGAGGGATCCCATCGGCTGTGGTCGGGCCCAGTTGCCTTTCGCCGAAGCCACGGACGCTTTTTGCCCCTCCCGCGAAAAATCGTTCCTGAATGGGGACCTCCGTGCTGAGGCCGTACTCCTGCACCCACCCGAACCGCACGGCTGAGGAAAGATGAACGCTTCGCTCCCAGGGCCGGTAGCGTCGCCACTCGACAAGGAGGCGGCCGAACTGGTTCGTCCCGGGGCCGCCAAGACCTGCCAGCTCTCCCTGCACCAGGAAGTAGGTGCCCTTGCTGGGGTTGAACAGGTCATCCCGGACATCGAAGGCGTAGCTGGCTCCCAAGCTCCGGGTATTCTTAGCGCGGACGTTGCCCGGAGGCTGGCCGAGGAGCTTCAGCCAGCGAACCGCCTCTTCCCGGAGGGTCAAGCGGATCACGTGCCGCCTGCGGGATTGGGTGCCCAGGGTAAGGCGCAAGCCCGACAGGACGGCTTCGTAGCTTTCCTCGTTGTGATGCTCGTAGTAGCCGTTGCCGTCCAGGCGAAGAGGCATGCCGAAGGCCCAGGGGTCGGAGTAGGCAAGCTCAGCCTTCTGCCGAACGAAGCTGGCTCTCCCCGCAAACCCGACCTTCCTCCCGTCGCCAAAGAGGTTCCCATAGGAGGCCTCTACGGAGGCGCGCACCTTGTCGTAGGTGCCGAACCCGATCCCCCCCTCCACTTGGCCAAAATCGAGCTCCGAGACGCGCACAATCACCGTTCGCCAGCCGTTGGCCGAGTCCTGCGTGGAAGGCGTGATTTCGACGGAGCGAAACAGCCCGGTGCGGTAAAGCCGGCTGATGGAGTCCCGGATCAAGGGCAGGCGAAGTACCTGGCCCTTCTGGAAACGCAGCTCACGCTGGACCGCGTGCAGCTTCACCCTCTCCAGACCCACCACTCGTACGCCTGCCACGCGGACCTGTGGCCCTTCCAGTACCGTGAACTCCACCACGGCCAAGGCCGGCTCGGTCTGCAGCCGCACCTCGGGAGAAACTTGTGCCGTCAGATAGCCCCGCAGTGCCAAAGCGTCCAGGATACGCCGCACGTCCTGATCAATGCGCGCCGATAGCAAAGGCTGCCCCGGTCGGGTCTCGATCAGGGCCAGATAGAAAGAGTCCGGGAAGACCTGGTTGCCGAAGATGGCCACGTCCGAGATCGTAGTCCGGCGCCCCTCTTCGATGGCAATCCCGATGTCCACGCGCCGCTTCGCGGAGTCGAACCGGACCTCCTTGAGCTCGACCTTCGCCTCCAGGTAGCCCTGATTGCGGTAGAAAGATAAGAGCGAGGCCAGGTCGTCCTCGAGAACACGCCTCGAGTAAGGTCGCTTGTCGAACCTCCGCGACGGCCGGTGAACCATCCGCTCCAGGAGGACCTTCCGCCCGAACGCCTGGTTGCCCTGGAACGCAACCTCGCGGACGTACCACTCCACCGAAGCCCAGCCGGCCCGGGTTAGTGGAAGCGACAGAATCAGCGGCAAAATCAGAGTTCTCGCCCTCATTTGAATCGGACCCGCGCCCGCAGGTCGATCCCTGCCTGGCCCATTTCGTCTGTCTCCCCGTCCACGTAGAGGATGGGCGTGAGCCGGTAGCTGATCTTGATCCTCTGCTCGTTGGTATGGCCTACGACGGTCTGATAGGAGAGATTGAGGCGCTCGGCCAAGCGTTTGGTGATCGTGACCCGCGGCGCCCAGCTCTGATTCAATTCGAAGAGATTGCCCTCGATGGTCACACTCTCCAGATTCAGCAGACGCTCAATCTGCCGCTCCGCGATTCCGGCCACCTGCCTGCTGGAAAGCTGCCGGGCCCTCTCCACAAGCACCGCCCCCAGGCCAGGCCCGCCCTCCTGAGACAACTCCTCGGGGGAGCGAATCCTGCCCAGGGTCAGCAAGCTCACAATATCCGTCTGCGAGAGAGCCGGCTCGGATTCCAGAGCAAGCGTCGGATGCTCCAGATTCCCCGCGAGGCGCAGGGTGATCCGATAGGTGGTGGGCGCCGAACTGCTGCTGTACGGGGTGACTTGGGCAACGGCCTCAAGGTCAAGCTCCGGGTTCAATCGATAGGGATCGAGCTGTCGGACCACACCCCGCGTGATCTCGAATTTGCGATCCAGGTAGAGGACGTAGCCTTCGGTCACCTGCACTTCGCCGGTGTAGCGGGGAGAGGCGGCCGTCCCCGAGATCGCCAGATTGACGTCCAGGCGCAGCTTCCCGAGGTTAGTGTCCACCACGAATCGCTTAGGAGCCGAGATCCCGACGTCCAGGTCCAGGCGCTCCAGAAACGGCCGGGGGACCGCCTCGGACTTCGGAGATCCGCGGAGCCTTCCGGTGAGATCGGCGATCTTCAGGTCGCGCACGAAGCGCGTTTCTCCAAGGTCCACCCTTCCCGAGAGGCGAAGCCTTTGCTGCTCGCCGTTCAGGCGAAGGTCGGCCACGGCGATCCGTACCTCGAGGACGTCTGGCGCCGCGAAGCTGAGATCCCGCGCAGCCATCCGCAGGTCCGCAGCTTCAAGCCCCGATCTTCCGAGGGTAACCCATCCACCGGCCGTCCACCGGCCGCGCCCCCAGCTCCCCTCGAGAGCCTCAACGCGTAGCGTGTCGCTGGCGAGGCGGAAAGCGGCCGCCTGCAGCTGGATAGCCGGCCGAATCCCTTGGACCTCGATCGCCGACGATCCAACCCGCAACCGGCCGTCCAGGGACAATCCGGCACCCGCCCAGCGCAAAGCGACCTCGCCGTTCAGGGTCCCGCGATCAAGGCGCAGTCCACGCAGAAAGGCGTTGGCACCGTTTACCGGAAAGTCCCGGAAAGAAATTCGGAGCGGGCTCCCCTGCCAGCTCTCTCCGCGAAGGGGTACAGTCCCCTCCGCCAGCAGACTCCCGGCCGCCAACCAGCAGAGCCCCCGGGCGAGCACCAGGCAATCTGGACCTACTCTGCCCTCCCATCGAGTACTGTCCAGGTACCCCGCCCGGTATTCCGTGCGGCCGGTCTTCAATCGAAAGGAGCCGCCCGGGGCGGGAGCGATTTGGCTTAGCCTGGCTTCACCGCTCACGTCTGAGACGAGAAAGGAAAACTCGGGGACCCTCAGCGCCACGCGTTGGAGGCGGACCTCAAGGTCCGGCTCCCACCCAAAGCCGGTATTCCGGAAGTGGCCCCCGAGATCGCACCGGCCGCTCAGGATCAGCCTGTCTCCGAGCCAGTTCGTGAGCGGCTGGAGGTCGAAGTCCCGGGCCTGAACCCAGATGACCATTGGAGACTCGGGTGCGATGGCAGGTCTCCAGTCCGTAGGGCTTCGGACAGGGAGCTGTCCCGAAAGGTGGACCGCAGCGGTGTCCTGGGTCGCTTGTACGGCGGCCTGAAACGTGGCCAAGCTTGAGTCCAGGGCTGCGTCGGCGGCGACCACAACGGGGCCCCAAAGGCCATACGCGAGGTCTGTTACCCGGAGGGAGATGCGGGTAGTTGGTGTGGTCCGCGGGCCTTCCAGACTCAGGGTGCCCGAAGCCACGCCACGCAATTCCCTCAGCCGAGGGAACCAGGACGCAAGGGAGCGCAGGTCAAGAGAAGTCCACTGGCCGTGGACCCGCAGCGAATCGCGTCCGAACCACGCCGTCCCGGCCACGTGGCCAGCTGCCTGCGGCTTTTTCCCCACCCTGTGCACCACGTCGACAGCGAAGTGGGCCGTTGAGCGAGACGGGAGGAAACGGAAGGCCCCGTAGCTGGACAGCTCCAGGGTGTCGACGTAGACTCTCAGGTGGGACCACTCCAGCGAGTCCCCCGCGAAATGCGCTCTCCCGCGCAACGAATCCGCCCGAAACGCGGAGAGGGTCACGTCTACACCGAGGAGCGAGGCGTCCAGCTCGGGCCGACTGAGGGGGCCGCTGGCCGTACCTTCGACCCGCACCTGGCCGCCGAGATCCGGGATCCGAAGCCAACGCTGGAGCCTGGAGAGTTCGGTCCGGATCCGGAAATAGGATTGCTCCATATCGATCACCCTGGGCGAACCGCGGAGGCGCGCCCAAATCGTGTCGGCCTGGGAGCCACTGTAGCGCAGATCCCGAGCCCAGAGTTCTCCCTGCAAGCCGAGGTGGTCAAGAGAGCCAAAGAGCTCTCCGCGGAAGCGGGCCGATCCCTCCGCCTCCGAGAAACCGAAGACCGCTGCCGGAACGGAGAGTTCGGAGAGATTCACGTCCGCCAGTGCCCGGATCCGCCCAGGCCGTTCGACCCTCCCCTTGACGCGGGCGGAGTTGGCGCCCCAGAAAACGTCACACTGCCAGGGGCCCTCAGCTCTTTTTTCTCCCTGCAGCCAGAGATCGGGAAGGAGGGAACCCCGGCACGTCCAACCGGAAACCCTGCTCCGCAACACCATCACCGAGGGCAATCCGATCCCCCTTCCCTCAGCCCAGGCCTCCAGCCTGAGAACGCCCCCACGGGCGCACAGGGCCAGCCGGGTGAACTTGGCTAATGAGTCGACAAGCACGTCGGAAGTTGTGAGCTGGGCGCGGTAGGCCCCAAACTCGGGCTTCCGGAGGAGATTTCGAACGACGCCTTCGCACCGCAATTCCACCCGCTGAGCGCCGATCGGTACTACGACCAGGGCGCGTGCCTTCCCGTCCTCCCGGACATCCACGCGGACCTCGCCGGAGAGGGCGCCGCCAGGACCGATCCTGAGGCCGCCGACCTGTACTTCCGCACGGAGCCCAGGCTGACTCAGCGGCCCCTGCCCAACGATTCGGGCGCTGAACGCAGCCTCGCCGAACAAAGCCGGCGATAATCGGTAAAGGGGCCGAATTGCCTCCAGCCTTCCCGCCGCGGTAGCGGAAAGGTTCCACACGCCCTCCGAACCAAAGGGCACGAACCCGTGGGCCTCGACCTGGACCCCTTCCGCCCGGAAGCGCAAGTTAGTGAACCTGACCCCGTTGCGCCCCACACCTCCGGCCGCAACCACGCTGTCCATTCTGCCCTGCCACCACGGTCCGGAGAAAAAGCCACCAGCCGCCTCGACCCTCAAATCGACCGAATCCGGAAAGAAGGGTCGAATCCGCGTGGACAACGGCCCTAATGAGACGGCCATACCCAGGGGTTGGTCCACGTAGGTGGCGGCGACCTCCCGGAGGGTCACCGCGCGCAAACGCACTTTCCATCGGGAAGGCGATTGAATCGTATCAGGAGAAGCCTGGGTTCGGGATTTCGAGAATCGGGACACGATACCCACACGGCCATCCGTGCCGCGGACCAGTTGCACGCGGCCGTCTTCCAGACGGACCTCGTAAATGTACACCCAGCGCAGGAGGAGGGCAGGCAGAACGTACCGTATGCGTACGCGACCCAGAGCGACCGAGTTGAGCGAATCCCGCAGGGTGAGCCCGCGCACGTCCAACCGTGACCACAGGTCCGTGCGGACGCTCTGGATCTCCACCGAGGCGCCCAAGCTTCGGGTCAAGAGGCTCGAGGCTTTCCGCTTCAGGGCGTACTGACCTGGGGGGCTGAGCAGGACCAAGTACAGGAGCAGAGACGGGATCAGCACCGCGGCCAGCACGTAGCGTAGGAGCTTGCGCGCCGTCTGGTGGACGCTGTCAGGAAAGGGGCACACGTCGTGGCTCCAACCAGGGGAAAGCAAATTCCGCCATTACGGGGGCATGGTCTGAGGGGCGCGGCGTCCTTCGCTTCCGCGCCCACAGGTCGACGGACACCCGGAGGCAGCAGGCGGCCGTGCGGGGACTGGCCAGCACATAGTCGATTCGCATGCCCTGATTCTTCCAAATGCCAGCGCCGCGGTAGTCCCACCAAGTAAAATCCCGGCCCTCCGGGTAAAGACGCCGGTAGCAATCGACCAGACCGGAATCAAGGAGCTGCTGGAACGCAGCGCGCTCTTCCGGGAGCACACCCACGGTCCCGGCCAGCGCCTCAGGGTCCCAGACGTCCAGATCGGTGTGGGCCACGTTCAAGTCGCCCACGACCATCAGCCATTCGGAAACTGAGGCCAGGCGTTGCAGCGCCTGTCGCAGCCGCCCGAAGAACTCCAGCTTGTGACGGAATTTCTCCGTGCCCGGAAGATCGCCGTGGGGCACGTAGACGTTGACCAGGCGCAAGGGTCCCACGGAGGCAGTCAGAAGCCGGGCCTGCCGGTCCTGCAGCTCGTCGATGCCGGACTGGACCTCGTCCAGGTCCACGCGAGAGCAGATGGCGACGCCGTTGTACCCCGGCTGACCGTGTGTCCAGCACCGGTAGTTCAGGCTGGTAAAGAGCTCCAGCGGAAACTCAGCATCGGTCACCTTGGTCTCCTGTAGGCACAAAATGTCGGGTTGCGCCCTTGGCAACCACGCCTGTAGCAGCTCGGCACGAGCCCTCACGGAGTTGACGTTGTACGTGGCAACCCGGAGGATCCCGCTGGGGCCCGCGGCCGCAGACGGCACACCTCCCGTGCTCCGCAGGTCTTCTGTCTCAGCCATTCCTTACCCGCCCGCGGTTGTTGAAATTGAACGGGTGCCCCGCCTGCTGCACCCTCGCTACTCCGATCGCTTGTTCCTCGCGGACAAGCTCGACGCCAGGCATGCCTCTACCTTCTCGCGCCAGGAAATGGACGGCTGTGCACCCGGGCCCGTAGCGCAGACCGCCGCTGCTGCGCTGGCGAATTGGAGGGCTTCTCGCAGGGATTTCCCCCGGGCCAGGCAAAGGGCAAGGGCCCCGTCGAAAACCTCCGCGGCGACCATCGGGCCCCGCGCCTCAACCGGGTAGGCCGGCTCGTGGAGTCTGCCCTGAGGTCCGCAATACAGGCAACCGTCCTGCCCTAATGTGACGACCAAGTTCCT